>JAYUBA010000096.1:0-2672 GCA_043741075.1 Frigoriglobus sp. | reverse complement strand
ATGGGGGCCGCTACTTTCCGGCTAACCGACAGTATAGCCTGAAATACTCTTCGACCGTGCGGCTCAACTGATACCGCTCCACGGCCCGCGCGCGGCCGGCGGTGCCGAGGCGCGCGGCCAACGCCGGGTCGCGGAACACGCGGCGGATGGCGTCCGCGCAGGCGCTCGCGTCGCCGCGGGGGAAGAGCAGGCCCTCGCGCTCGTGCCGCACGATCTCCGGGTTGCCCCCCACGGCCGTCGCGATGGCCGGCAGGCCGCTCGCCATCGCTTCCAGCAGCGTGAGCGATGCCGCTTCGCTCAGCGATGTCAGTGCGAAGGCGTCCGCGGCGCGCATCAGGTCCGGGATGTCGGTGCGGATGCCGAGGAACGTCACGCGGTCCGGCACCCGCAGTTCCACCGCGAGCGCTTCCAACTCGGCGCGGAGCGGGCCGTCGCCGACCATGAGCAGATCGACGCCGGGCAGGTCGGGCGCGGCGGCGGCGAACCCGCGGAGGAGCGTCGGCTGGTCCTTCACCGGGTGGTGCCGCGCGACGTGAATCAGGTAGCGGCGGTCCGAGTTCAGGCCCGCGTCGGCCTTCGCGAGCGCCTTGTCCGCGGGCGGGCCGTAGCGGTCCACCTCGATGCCGTTCTCGATGACCTCGATGCGCGCGCCGGCGAACCCGTCGGTGCGGCTCAAGCCCTCCGCGCTGAAGCGGCAGCACGCGGTCACGGCGTCGGCGAGGCGGTCGAGCGCGAGGCGGTTCACCGCGCGGCGCAGCGGCGACACGCGGTCCGGGTAGTGGCGGCCGTGTTCGGTGAGGATCACCTTCGGGCGGAAGCCGCACAGCGGCTTGGCGAGCGCGGAGTAGAAGAACGGCGTGTACTGGTGGGCGTGAACGACCTCGATGCCGCGCTCGCGAATGGCCGACGCGATCTTGCGGCCGACGCCCCAGTCGCGGCCCGGCTTGCGCCCGAAGCAGACCAGATCGACCCCTTCGGTCACCAGTTCTTCGCCGATGCGGCCGACCGCGTCCAGGCAGAAGATGGTGGGGACGATTCGCGCGCCGAGGCGGCGGATCGTCTCGCGGACCAGGACTTCCGCGCCGGCCACTTGCATCAGGTGAACGACGAACGCGACGCGAACCGGTTTCACGACGACACCGCCACGGGGCGCTGCGCGGCCGGGTACGGGTACGGCAGCGTCAGCGCCGGCAGCCCGGACGGCGACGGCTGCAACCGCGCGGTCACCGCGCGGGTGATCGCGTGCAACTGCACCGCCAGCAGCATGACGATGTACGGCATCTCGAAGTGTTCGAGCGAGAGGAACGCGGCGCCGATGCAGAACTGCGCCAGCGCGCACTCCAGCCCGGCGGCGAGCGACCGCACCTGGAGCGAGTCCGGGTCGGTGAACGAGCGGAGGGCGCGGCGCGTCTGCCACAGGCCGAAGAAGACGGACGCGAGCAGCCCCGCGTACAGGGCCAGCGCGGGCCACCCGCTGTCCGCGGCCGTCTGGAGGTACTGACTGTGGATGGCGCGGCCGGGGATGTCGGCCCCGTACTGCTCGTGCGTGAAGCTGGGCGACACGCGGATGCCGAACCCGAACACCGGGCGGTCGTTCGCCATGCGGATCGCGATCTCCCAGGTCTTCCACCGCGGGTTCTGGTTCTCCGCCCCGATGGAAAAGAACCGCTCCTCGATCTCCTTGCCGGTGGTGGCGACCACCGCGATCAAGGCGAGCGCGTACGCGACGGCGACGAACGCCTTGTTCCGGCACCGCCACCACATGAGCAGGCCCGTGGGGACCAGCGAGATCATCGCGCCGCGGGAGTACGACAGCAGGACGGCGTGGCCGAGGAGCGGGATGGCGGCGAGGAACGCCCATCGCCACCACCGCCGGGTGCCCTCCCACGCGAAGAACGCGAGCGGGATCGCCATCGCCAGGATCATCGCCGCGCCGTTGTTGTCCAGCCCCCCGTACCCGCGCTGCTGGAGCATCATCCACTTGTACACGAGGTAGTAGAAGTTCAGCTCGTACGCGATGTAGACGGCCGACCCGAGCATCACGAAGTACACGACCCACAGGTCGCGGACCGTGCGGAGGACGAGCGTGGCGCACACGAACATCACGAAGATTTTGACGTACTCGACGAAGAACGGCCACGCGACGGCCGGCAGCACGGCGGTGACGTAGGTGAGGCTGATCCACGCGGTGAAGCCGAGGAACAGGTAGTGGCTGCGCCCGAACCGCGGGTTGCCGTACCACGGCACCTTGGCCGCCGCGAGCGGGGTCCACAGCCCGGCCCGCCAGACGGCGGTGGCGACGAGGGTGAACAGGGCGACCGGCAGCGACCAGTTCACGTCGCCGAGCTTGAGGCCGAACAGTTCGACCCAATCCCAGATGAACTGCGGGCGCAGCACCGCGTACATGTAGTACACGGCGATCCCGTATACCGGGGACAGGGCGAACGAGCCGCCCGTTCCCAGGAACATGGTGATCGCCATGAACGCGAGCTGCTTCATCGGTCGTTCCGTCCTGGCGCGATCGCGGGCGGGAGGTCGGCGCTCATCTTATGTTCGGGGCGCACGCCGTCCCCGCTCCGCTTACGCCAGACTGTTCTACCATCTTTCATAGCACACGAGAAACCCCAGCCGCGGGCGAACTGCGAGCGGCGCGGCGTAAGCCCGCCGGTGCC
>JAYUBA010000095.1:0-2676 GCA_043741075.1 Frigoriglobus sp. | reverse complement strand
TAAACCCCTGATTTCGGACGAAACAGGGCCGAAAAGCCTTTGAATCGCCTGCCATTCTGACGTTTATGGGCAAAGCCCCCTTGGGTGCCGTGCTGGTTGGTGGGGTGTTGGGGTCGATCGCTGGGAAGTACCCACGCGGCCCCGACCCGCTCGCGGTCGTCTCTGCTCGGGGCGAGGCCATTTTGGGTGATGCCTTCTTGGTTGTCGTTGTGTTTGCTGGCGCTTTGTCTGCGATGGTTTTCTTGCTCGGGTTCGCGGGTTGCGAAAAAAACGGCATTCTGTCTCGCCTGACGAATGGGTTAGGCGCCGCGGCCTTCGTCGGGCTGATCGTTTTCGGATTCTTGGGCGTCAACTTTGCACTTTGCTCGACGATTGTACTGGTGAGCCTCTGGGCGGGCATGGGAGCAGGGCCACTCGTAGGGGCGCTGTTCGGGGCGATGAGTATCGGCTTGGTTATCGGCGTGGGTGCCCTCAGCCTTCGCGCGATGGGTCCGCCTTTGGGTCGGTGGTTGGTGAACAAGCAACAGGAGGCGATAGCAGATGGCGAAGAAGACGCTCGCCGACCTCGGCGACCTGAAGGGCAAGACGGTTCTGGTCCGCGTGGACTTCAACGTCCCGCTGGACAAGAAGACGGGCGCGGTGAAGAATGACCGCCGCATCCGCGCCGTACTCCCGACCGTCAAGCACCTGCTCGACGCCGGCGCGGCGGTGGTCGCGATGAGCCACCTCGGCCGCCCGGAGAAGGCCACCGCGGACGAGCGCAAGAACCTCACGATGGATAAAGTGGCCGCGAAGTTCGGCGAACTCCTCGGCCTGCCCGTGAAGAAGGCCGCGAACGACGTGACCGGCCCGGCGGTCACGGCCGCCGTCGCCGCGCTCAAGCCGGGCGGCGTGCTGCTGCTCGAAAACCTCCGCTTCGACCCGCGCGAGCAGAAGAACGACCCCGCGTTCGCCGCCGAACTCGCCGCCCTCGGCGACGCCTACGTTAACGAGGCCTTCGGCACCTGTCAGAACGACAAGGACACGTCGATGGTCGGCCTCCCGGCCAACCTGAAGGCCGCCGGGAAACCGCGGGCCATCGGCTTCCTCATTGCGAAGGAACTGGAGATCATCGACGGGCTGATGGCCGCCCCGAAGCGGCCGGTGCTCGGCATCATGGGCGGGGCGAAGGTGTCGGACAAGATCGCGTTCATCAACGCGCTTCTGGAGAAGGTCGATCACCTGCTCATCGGCGGGAAGATGACGTACACGTTCCTCAAGGCGCGGGGCGTGGACGTGGGCGCCACGCGGGTGAGCGACGAGGAGGTCGCCGCCGCGAAACCGCTGCTCGCGTTCGTGGGGAAGAAGATCACGCTGCCGGTAGACTACGTCGCGGCGAAGTCGGACGACTTGCTCCAGACGCAGGTGTGCGAGGGACCGATCCCCGCGGGCTTCGAGGGCGTGGACATCGGTCCGCGGACGATCGAGGTGTTCAAGGAGCAGATCAAGGCCGCGGAAACGGTCATCTGGAACGGCCCGCTCGGCTGGTTCGAGCAGACCGCCTTCGCCCGCGGCACGCAGTACGTCGCGGAGGCGATGGCCGCGAGCGCCGGCGTCACCATCATCGGCGGCGGCGAGACGGCCGAGGCGGTGGAGCAGTTCGGCTACGCCGACAAGATGACGCACGTTTCCACCGGCGGGGGCGCGTTCCTGGCCTACGTCGAGGGGAAGAGGTTTCAGAGCCTGGCGCAGATCGACGAGAAGTGATCCCGGAGAACCCGGCGCGTCAGCGACGGGGTGGATGTTCTCGATACGCAGAACGTGGCGAGGGCTGTCGAGGTGGAACGCATGGCGACGGAGCGGCCGAAGCGGGGCGTGCCGGAGGGGCTGTGGGTCCGGTGCCCGAGCTGCAAGGCCACGGTGTACAAGAAGGAGGTCGAGGTCCGGCAGCACGTGTGCCCGGAGTGCGACCACCACTTCACCATGCCGGCCCGCGACCGCATCGCGCAGTTGCTCGACGAGGGCACGTTCGAGGAATGGGACGCGGACCTGCGGCCGTGCGACCCCTTGGAGTTCGTGGACCGCATCCCGTACCACCAGCGGCTCGTCGAGGAGCAGGCGAAGACCGGGATGCCGGACGCGGCCGTGACCGGGAAGGGGTTCATCCGCGGGCGCGGCGTGGTGCTCGGCATCACCGACTTCGCGTTCATGGCCGGCAGCATGGGCAGCGTGGTCGGCGAGAAGCTCACGCGCGCCGCGGAGAAGGCCACCGAACTGAAGTTGCCGCTCATCTTCGTGAGCGGGTCCGGCGGCGGCGCCCGGATGCAGGAGGGCATCCTGTCGCTCATGCAGATGGCAAAGGTGTCCGCGGCGCTGGCCCGGTACGACACGGCCGGCGGCCTGTACGTGTGCATCCTCACGAACCCGACGATGGGCGGCGTGGCCGCGAGCTGGGCGCTTCAAGGCGACATCACGCTGGCCGAACCGAAAGCGATGATCGGGTTCGCCGGCCGCCGCGTCATCACGAACACGGTGCGGGTCGAACTGCCGGAGAACTTCCAGACCAGCGAGTTCCTGCTCAAGCACGGGTTCGTGGACCGCATCGTTCACCGCAAGGACCTGCGCACCGAGGTCGCCCGCATCGTGGACTACTGCCAAATCAAGTAAGCAGTGGGCCGTGGGCCGTGGGCCGTGGAG
>JAYUBA010000094.1:0-2676 GCA_043741075.1 Frigoriglobus sp. | reverse complement strand
GGCTTACGCCCCCCGCTCCGGGGACTTCCGCAAGGCGAACACCAGCAACCCCGCCCCAACCCCGGCGCTCAACACGGAGCCGAGGAGGATGCCGATTTTGGCATCGGCGAGCAGGCGCGGTTCGCCCGCGAACGCCAGCCCGGCCACGAACAGCGACATCGTGAACCCGATCCCCGCCAGGAACCCGCCGCCGAGCAGCATCAGCCAACTCACGCCCTGCGGCAACTTCGCAACGCCGAACTTCACGGCGACGAAGCTGAACAGCACCACGCCCGCCGGCTTCCCCAGGAATAACGCCGCTGCGACCGCGACCGAAACCGGCTCCGTGACCGCCTGTAGCTCGATGTGAACGCCGGCGTTCGCCAGCGCGAACAGCGGCATGATCGCGAACCCGACCCACGGGTGCAGCCGGTGTTCCAGCCGCTCCAGCGGCGACACGCTCTCCTTGGCCGCGAACGCCATCATCTCCAACTCGCCCGCGTCCGGGTCGTCATCGTCGTCGTCCAGCCGGGCCGTCAGGTCCGCCACCGAGAGGCGCAGCGCCGTCCGCCCGATCCACACCCCCGACGGCGCGAGCAGCCCCAGCATCACCCCCGCGACCGTCGGGTGAACGCCGGACTTGTACACCGCCAGCCAGATGAACGCGCCCGCCATCGCGTACACCGGCACGGACCGCACGCCGACCGCGTTCAGGATGCGGACGAGCGCGAACCCGGCCGCGGCGAGCAGGAGCATGAAGCCGTCCAGGCCGGTGCTGTAGAACGCGGCGATCACCACCACCGCACCGATGTCGTCGGCGATGGCGAGCGACAGCAGCATGATCTTCAGCCCGAACGGCACCCGCTTGCCGAGCACCGCCATGATGCCGACCACGAACGCGATGTCGGTCGCCATCGGCACGCCCCACCCGCGGAACGCCGGCTCGCCGAAGTGGTTCGCTTGGAGCGCCATGTAGAGGCCGGCGGGCACGAGCATCCCGCCGAGCGCGGCGGCGATCGGCAGCGCCGCCTTGCGCGCGTCGCGGAGTTCCCCCGCGACCAGTTCGCGCTTGATCTCCAGGCCGACGAAGAAGAAGAAGGCCGTCATCAGCACGTCGTTGACGAAGAAGTGCCCCAGCTCGCCGCCCAGGCGGAACGGGCCGATTTGCAAGTGAACGGGGGTGTGCCAGAACGCGTGGTACGCGCCCGCGGCATCGGTGTTCGCCAGCACGATGGCGACGACCGTGCAGACGAGCAGCACGAACCCGCTGGCGGATTCGATGCGGAGGAAGCGCGCGAGCGGTCGCGTGAACCGCCGGATCGGCGGCACGGGCAGGTGCGGGTTGGTGTGCGGCGCGGGGTGAGTCATCGGAACCAGAGGACAGATCAAGGACATCATGGGCCGGTTCACGCCGCCGATGTGCGGCGCGGGGTGAGTCATCGGAACCAGAGGACAGAGGGCAAAGAAGACAGAATACTGCCACAGAGAACGCAGAAGAACGCAGATCGGAGAAGAACGGATATTGAATTGAACTCTCTCTTCGGCCTTGATCTGCGTCCTCTGCGTTATCTGTGGCTGTATTCTGTCTTCTCTGTCTTCTGGGCGCCGCCCGCTGCCCGCCGCGACCACCAGCCCGTCACCCGCTGCACGACCACGAAGAACACCGGCGTGAGGAACAGCCCGAACGTGGTCACGCCGAGCATCCCGGCGAACACCGCGGTGCCCAGCGCCCGCCGCATCTCGGCGCCCGCGCCCTCCGCCAGCACCAGCGGCACCACGCCGATGATGAACGCCACCGAGGTCATGATGATCGGCCGCAGCCGCAGGCGGCACGCCTCGATGGCGGCGTCCCACCGCGTCGCGCCGGCGTCGGCCCGCTGCTTGGCGAACTCGACGATGAGGATCGCGTTCTTGCACGCCAGCCCCACGAGTACCACGAACCCGACCTGCGTGAAGATGTTCACGTCCTGCCCGGCGTACAGCACGCCGGCCGCGGCGCTCAACAGACACATCGGCACCACCAGGATGACCGCCAGCGGCAGCGCCCACGACTCGTACTGCGCCGCCAGCACCAGGAACACCAGCACCACGCTCAGCACGAACGCCCGCAGGGCGGTGTCGCCGGTCTCCTGCTGAAGGCGGGCCAACTCGGTCCACTCGGCCTTCATGGTGGGCGGCAGTTGCTCGCGCGCGGTCTTCTCCATCGCCGCGAGCGCCTGGCCCGAGCTGACGCCCGGGGCCGGGGTCGCGGTGATCGCCGCGGCCGGGTACAGGTTGTACCGCTGCACCATCACCGGGCCGGTGCTGTCGCGGACCGACAGGAACCCGGCCAGCGGCACCATCTCGCCCTCGGCGTTCTTCACGCGCAGGCGCTTCAGGTCCGGCGCGCGGCGGCGGAACTTCTCGTCCGCCTGCACGTTCACCTGCCATGTGCGGCCGAACAGGTTGAAGTCGTTCACGTACAGCGAGCCGAAGTACACCTGCAGCGCGCCCACGATGTCGCCGACCGCGACGCCCATCGTCTGGGCCGCGTCGCGGTCGATGTGCAGCCGGAGCCACGGGGCGTCCGCGCGGTACCCGGTGAACGCGTCGCGCAGTTCGGCCGGCCCGGAGGCCGGGTCCGCCGCGGCGCGCGCGGCGCGGTCGTTGGTCGCGTCCACGATCGCCCGCGTGGCCTTCGCCAGCTCCTCCGGGCTG
>JAYUBA010000093.1:0-2678 GCA_043741075.1 Frigoriglobus sp. | reverse complement strand
GAAGAAGAATGAGCCGCAGATGACGCAGAAGCACGCAGATGAGAACAGAACTGAGTTTTGATTCGTACTTTGTCTTCTGTCTTGATCCGCGTGCTTCTGCGTCATCTGCGGCTCATTCTTCTTCTAACTTTTCCATCTCCAGTTCCTTCACGGTCACCTTCTTCATCTGGGTCACGTCGCCGGCCTTCAGCGTGATCGTGTACTCGCCCGCCTCCGCAACGTCGAACACGCACGAGTCCAGCCCCGGCGTTTCCTTGCCCAGGTACAGGCCGACGCGCTTGCCCCCGGCGTTCGTGCAGGTCACCTCCACCTTCCCCGCGGTCTTGGCAGTCGTCAGGAAGTGGACCGGGATGCCCACCGGCGGGTTCGCCGCCTTGAAGCCCGGCGGCGGCGGCAGCGGGCGCTTCGTCGGCTTGTAGACGAACGCCGGCTTCACGTCGAACAGGTGCATGTCCGCCTTCAGCACCGCTTCCGCGAGCTGTTCCAGCGGGGCGACGTCCATCACCCAGATGCCGCGGCCGTGCGTGCCGACCACCAGTTCGCGCGCATGGGGATGAATCACGAGGTCGTCCACGCGAACCGCCGCCGGCAGGCCGGACTTCGCGACGTGGTGCCACTTCGTGCCGGCGTCGAAGGTGACGAACAGCCCCAGTTCGGTGCCCGCGAACAGCAGAAACTTCTCTTTCGACGACTGGCGGACGACGCCGACCACGGCCCCGTTCGGCAGGTTGCCGGCGAGCGACTTCCACGTCTCGCCGTAGTCGATGGTGATGAAGATGTGCGGCTTGAAGTCGTCGTTCCGGTGCCGGTCGATGGCGACCATCGCGGTGCCGGGCGTGAAGTGCGAGCACTCGATCTTCGCGACCGCGCGGGCCTTCGGACCGGGCAGCTTGTCGCTCACGTCGGCCCAGTCCTTGCCGTCGCTCCGCGACACCCAGAGTTTCCCGTCGTCGGTGCCGACCCACAGTACGCCGGCCTTCACCGGCGACTCGGCCAGCGCGAGGATGGTGTGGCCGCTGGGGATCACCATTTCCTTCGGCGGCGCGGTCAGGTCCGCGCTGATCTTGTCCCACGCGTCGCCGCGGGTGGTCGATTTGTAGAGGTGCTGCGCGCCGTAGTAGAGCGTCTTGGGGTCGTGCGGCGAGAGCAGGATGGGGGCGTTCCAGTTGTACCGGTTCGGCGTGCCGCCTTTGGGCACCACCGGGCGGATGGACTTCAACACCGGCCCCTTCGGCCCGCCGCGCAGGCTGACGCGGGTCAGCCCGCCGAACTGAGCCTCGACGTACACCGTGTCCGGGTCGGTCGGGTCCACCGCGGTCTGGAACCCGTCGGCGCCGAGCAACCGCCGCCAGTCGGCCTGGGTGACGCCGTCTTCGTACTGCGTCGCAGTCGGGCCGCCCCAGGTGCCGTTGTCCTGAAGCCCGCCGTAGACGCGGTACGGCGTCCGCGTGTCCACCGCGACGCCGTAGAACTGGCTCAACACCAGCCCGCGGTGGGCGGTGAACGTCTGCCCGCGGTCCTTCGTCGTGTACACCCCGCCGTCGTTGCCGACGAGTACGTGCTTGGAGTCCTTCGGGTCGATCCACAGCGCGTGGTGATCGGCGTGAATGGTGCGCCCGATGACCGTGAACGACTGCCCGCCGTCGGCGGAAGTTTGGAGCGTCACGCCGAGTACGTACAGGCGCGTGTCGTCGCTCGGGTCGATGCGAATTTGGCCGTAGTAGAACGGGCGCGGCACGAGGTCGTTCACCTTCTTCCACGTCCGGCCCTTGTCCTCGGAGCGGAAGACGCCGCCGGTTTCGACCTTGCCCGGCGTGCCGGGCTTGCCGTCCTTGGTGACCGGCGTGGCCGGCTGGCCGAGGTTGGAGAGCGCGCCGGTTGTCTCGCTCGTCTGCACCACCGCGTACACGACGTTCGGGTCTTTGCGGTACACCGCGAGGCCGCACCGCCCGTACCCGACCTTCTCCGGCAGCCCGTCGCCCATGCGGTTCCACGTCTCGCCGGCGTCGGTCGATTTGAACAACCCGCCGGTGTTACCGGTCTGAAGGCGCGGGCTGCCGCCGGCGAAGGCGTCGCGGCGCACCGGCCACGCGGCGGCGTACAGCGTGTCCGGGTCCGCCGGGTCCATCTGCACGTCCACGAACCCGGTGTTCTCGTCGATGAACTTCGCACACGCCCACGTCTTGCCGCCGTCGGCCGTCTTGAACAGGCCGCGTTCCTTGTTCGGCCCCCAGCAGTGGCCGAGCGCCGCGACGTAGGCGATGTCCGGGTTCGTCGGGTGGACGACGACGCGGCCGATGTGGTGCGTGTCGGCGAGGCCGCAGTGCGTCCACGTCTTGCCGGCGTCGGCGGAGCGGTACACGCCGCTGCCCCAACTCACCGAGTTCCGCGGGTTGCCCTCGCCGGTGCCGACGTACACCACGTCCGGCTTCCCCTGGCACACCGCAACGGTCCCGATGTTCTGCGTCGGCTGGTCGTCGAAGACGGGCTTGAACGTGGTGCCGCCGTCGGTGGTCTTCCACAGCCCGCCGCCGGCCGCGGCGACGTAGTAGGTGCCGGGGTCGCTCTCGACGACGGCGAGGTCGGCGACGCGCCCGCCCATGTTGGCCGGGCCGATGCACCGGGCCGACAGGCCGGCGAGAACGGGTTCGTAGCGGTCCTGGGCCGGCGCGAGCGGC
>JAYUBA010000092.1:0-2680 GCA_043741075.1 Frigoriglobus sp. | reverse complement strand
TCGGCGTATCGTTGTAATTAATTTTGAACAGCAGGGACACCCTTTCGACTCGCAGCCCGTCCTCCCTGCTTCTCGCTCAACTCAACCTTCCCGTCCGTCTCGAAAGGGCCCACTCATGGGTTTCCCTGATCGGTCTCGTTTTGGCCGCGCGCGACTCGCCGTTGAACTGCTCGAAGACCGCACCACACCGACCAAGTTGGCCGACCCGGCGACTCTGTCGCTGTCGGAACTCGTCGCGACCGGGGCGGTCGCGGGCGACCGCGTGAACGTGGTGATGAGTGCGGAGACCAACACCGCGTCCGGCGCGGCGGCGCTGGCCGCGGCCCCGTTCGCGACGGGCGTGAAGGCGCTCGGCTTCGGCATCTACAGCGTCACGCTCGCACCGGGCACCGACCTCGCGACCGCGACCGCCTTCTACGGCTCGCTCGCCGGCGTCGCCGCCGCCGTGCCCGACACGATCATTCACGTCCAGAACACGCCCAACGACCCGTCGTACTCCGCGCTCTACGGGCTGACCAAGATCGGCGCGGCGACCGCCTGGGACACCACCACCGGCCGCAGCAGTTTCGTCGTCGCGGTCATCGACACCGGCATCGATTACAACCACCCGGACCTCGCCGCGAACGTCTGGACGAACCCGAACGAGATCGCCGGCAACGGCATCGACGACGACCACGACGGGTACGTGGACGACGTCCACGGCTGGGACTTCGCCAACAACGACGGCGACCCGATGGACGACAACAACCACGGCACGCACGTGGCCGGCACCATCGGCGCGGTCGGCAACAACGCGGTCGGCGTCGTGGGCGTGAACTGGTCGGTCCAGATCATGGCGCTGAAGTTCCTCGACGCCAGCGGCAGCGGGTACACGAGCAACGCCATCGGTGCCCTCGACTTCGCGGTGGCGCACGGCGCGAAGGTCTCGAACAACAGTTGGGGCGGCGGCGGGTACGACAGTTCGCTGGCCGCGGCCATCGGCCGCGCGCAGATGTCCGGGCACATCTTCGTCGCCGCGGCCGGCAACAGCGCGCAGAACATCGACACCACCGCCAGCTACCCCGCGAGCTACATCCAGAGCTACAACAACGTGGTCACCGTCGCGGCCACGGACAGCAACGACAACCTCGCGAGCTTCTCTAACTTCGGGGCCAGTTCGGTCACGCTCGCCGCGCCGGGCGTCTCCATCCTCAGCACGCTCCGGGGCAACACGTACGGCTACTACAGCGGCACCTCGATGGCGACCCCACACGTCGCGGGCGCCATCGCGCTGTACTGGGGCGCGAACCCGACGCTCACCTATTCGCAGGTGATCGACAAGCTGAAAAGCTCCGTGGACGCCATCTCCGGCCTGAGCGGGAAGGTCGCCACCGGCGGGCGGCTGAACGTCGCGAACATGTTCGCGGCCACCAGCCCGCCGACCGTCGCGCCCGGCCCGAAGGTGACCGCCGCGACCTACAGCGGCACCGCCGCCACGCAACTCGACAAGGTGCGGATCACCTTCGACCGGGCCATCGACGCGGCGACCTTCACCGCCGCCGACATCGCGAGCTTCACCGGGCCGAGCGGCGCGATCGCGACGAGCTACAGCATCGCGCCGGTGGGCACGACCGGCACGCAGTTCGACATCGGCTTCGCCGCGCAGACGACCGCCGGGAGCTACTCGCTCACCTTCGGCCCGGACATCCGCGACACGTCCGGCAACCAGATGAACCAGAACGCCAACGGGACCGCGGGCGAGCTTACCGCCGACCGGTTCACCGCGACCGGCAGCCTCGTTCTCAACGTGAACCGCACGTACTCCGCGAGCGGGCTGCCGCTGGCCATCCGCGACAAAGCGACGACGACCCTGACTCTGACCGTTTCCGAGAACGTGAGGATCACCGACCTGAACGTGAATCTGAACCTCACGCACACCAACGTCAGCGACCTGGTCATCGCGCTCACCTCGCCCACCGTGAACGGCGTGGCCGGGAAGACGGTGACGCTGTTCAACCGGCGCGGCGGGAGCGGCGACAACCTGACGAACACCACGTTCGACGACGAGGCGAGCACCGCGATCGCGAACGGGAATGCACCGTTCAACGGCTCCTTCCGCCCAGAAGGTCTCCTCTCCACGTTCGACGGGTTGAGCACGCTGGGGACGTGGACGCTGAAGGTGGACGACCGCATGAGGGGCAACACCGGCGCTGTGACCGGGTGGTCGCTGCTCGTGAACGGCACCCTCGGCGGCGGGGCGGGCGGCGCGAGCGTGACGGCGCTCGGCTTCCGCGACGGGCCGGCGGCGGCCTTCGACGATACGGCGCCGGAACCGCTGGCCGACCCGATCGCAGTGACCGCGGCGGAACCGGCCCGCGCCGCGACTGCCGCAACGCCCGCGGGGCCGATGGCGGTCAACTACGGTTCCGCGGCCGGCGGCCTTCTGGCGTGGTTCGATTCGACGGCCGAGCGGCGCGGGTCCGACGCGCCCACGACGACGAGCGCGAGCCGGGCCGACCGCGCCGCACTCCCGGTGCCCCGCGACGAGCCGCGACCGGACGGCGACGACCCGTTCGCCGCGGTCTACGCGACGCTGTACCTCGCGCCGGGCGGCTCCACCGCCCGCGATGTCTTCGACGCGTTCGCCGTGGAGTAACGGGTAAGAGACCTAACCCCAACCCCCTTCCCTAAGAAGGAAGGG
>JAYUBA010000091.1:0-8836 GCA_043741075.1 Frigoriglobus sp. | reverse complement strand
TCTTCACATCTGTACCACTTGCGGGAGGGCCTTTATGGACCGTCGCGAACTTCTTGGTGTGATCGGCGCACTCGGTGCGACATCTGCGACCGCCGCGGACCACGGCGGGAAGGAGGGCGGGCCGATGTCCGCGCCGCTCTTCCACTTCTGCGGCATTCACATGGCGAAGAAGAACAAGAACATCCAGTTCGTCACGCAGCACTACTGCGCCGCGCACTCCGGCGGCGCGGACGGCGACGTGTTCCAGTGTACGCTGTTCGACGGCACCGGTAAGAACGCGAAGCTGGTCGGCGTCGAGTACCTCATCTCGGACGCGGCGTACCGCAAGCTCGCCGCCGACGAGAAGAAGTACTGGCACGCGCACACCTACGAAGTCCTCGGCGGCGGGCTGATCGCGCCGGGCATGAGCGCCGAAGACGAGATGAAGTTCATGAAGGTGGTCATCACGACGTGGGGCAAGGCGTGGCACACGTGGCCCGACCCGTCCACCGCGGTGCCGGTCGGCGAGCCGCTGCTCATCTGGTCGCTCATGGGCGACGGGCAGGTGGACGAGAAGGTGCTCGCGGCCCGCGACAAGGAGTTCAAGGTGGATACCGCGAAGGTGCGCGCGGCGCGCGTCAAGGAGTTCGGCCTCGAGGTGCCGAACGTTCCCCCGCCGAAGGACGCGAACGCGATCGGCCGCCAGTGGACCGAGACGGGCGACGACAAGCCGACCCCTCGGAAATGACGACGGAAGATTCTCATCTGGCCCTCTCCCCTTGCGGGAGAGGGTGGCGGCGCTTCGCCGCCGGGTGAGGGGGCGCTCAGCAACACGAAGAACGCGAGGCGGTCTCGAGGCGCTAAGGTCACCCCTCACCCGGTCTTCAGACTCGCCACCCTCTCCCGCAAGGGGGGAGGGCAAAACCAAGAACCGCCCGTCTTCATTTCCCCAGGCACCCCAACTCGCTCTCGCGGAGCAGCGCGGCCATGTCGCGGTGGACGCGGCGGCGGACGAGGAACTCGTCCCCGTCGAGCCACGCGCGCACGCCCGGACTGACGGTGAACTCGTCGGTCACCACCGCCCGCACCACGGTGTCGATCAGGCGCAGCGGCTGGAGCGTGAAGTAACAGTTCGAGGAGCAGTGGACGGTCACGCGGTCGAGCCGCTGGAACAGTTCCTCCAACCGCCCCAGCGCGATGCCGGCCGGGGCGAAGCCGAGCGCGTCGGCGTACGCCAGCGCCACCGCGGTCCGGTTTTGCAGGTCGCCCGCCGCGGCGTAGAACAGCGCCTCCCGCGCCGCGTTCAGGACGCGGTTCCCCGCCTCCTCGTCGCCGGCCACGAACCAGCCCACCGCCAGCCCCACCCGTTCCGCCGTGACGGGCAGCGCCGCCCCCTCGGCGTGCGCCGGGTCGAGGGCGCGCATCAGCGCCCCGGCCTCGGTGGTCATGCCGAACTTGCGCGCGGCGCGGAACGCGCGCGGGGCCGTCGCCGTCGTCGCGGCGAGGAGCGGCCCCGCGGTCGCGCCGCGCGTCAGGTGCCGGAGCAGGCCGTGTGTCGCCGCGGCCGGGGCCACCGCGAACGCCGCCTCGATCATCCGCCCCTGAAAGCGCGTCACGCGGTCGGCCCGCTCCGCGTCCGTCCACCGCCCGGCCTGCACCCACGCCTCGGTCCAGTCCAGTGCCGCCGGCACGAGTTCGAGCAGCGGCCCGAGGACGGATAGGTCGAGCGCCGCGGCGACTTCGAGCAGCGCGAACGCGATCCGCGGGACCGTCGCGGTGCTCGGCCCGGCCGCGGCCACCGCGAGCAGCGCCCGCGCCTCGTCGTTGAGTTGGGCCGGGTCGGTGCGGGTGCCGACTACCGAGAGCCGTTCGCCGAGCCGGTCGGTTCCCCAGAACTCCTTCAGGTCGCGCCCGCGGTAGGCGCGCACCGCGCCGACCGGCTGAAGGACGCGGCAGTGTTCGCGGAGCCGGTCCGCCGAGTACCGTGCGAACTCCGGCAGCTTCTCCAACCGCTCCTGTAGCTCGGCGGGCAGCGCCGGCTTGGGGACGTGGCCCTCGTGCGCGTCCTTGATGCGGTGGAGGAACAGGTCGCCGAGGAACGCGTGCCCGGCCGGGTCGGCGCGCGGGCCGGTCGCGCGCGCGAGCGACTTCCGCGCCCACGCCGCCCACTCCCGCGACCGCGCCCGCTCGCCCAGCGCGCCCAGCCCCCACGCGAGGAGGAACTGCGCGTACGCGGCCGTCGCTTCCCCCTCGCCGTCGAGACCCGCCCACTCCAGGCCGCTGCTGCCCTCGGCGTGCCGCTTCACCCACTTGAGGATCGGGTCGTGCATCCGCACGAGCCACTCGCGGGCGGTCTTGAACCGCTCGGCGGTCGCGGGGCCGCGGAACCGGAGGAACGACGGCTCGTCGAGGTCGAGGGCCGGGCCGCGGTCGTGCAGGCGGCGGATCAGCCGGTCCCGCCACCGGGCCAGGCCGAGCACGTCGCCGTCGCACACCCGCGCGACCGCGAGCCGGGCCAGCCACGCCGCGCGCACCGGGATGTCGTCGAACTGTTGATCGAGGACCGCGAGGACGCGGGGGAGCGCGGCGACGAACTCCGCCGGCGGGGAAGGGTGGAAGCCGAAGCACGCGGCCAGCGCCGCGACCACGCGCCCGGTGCCGGGCCGGGCGGGTTCGCCGAGCCAGCGGTCGAGGTCCGCGCCGCGGTCCCCGCGCTTCGCCGCGCGGCACTCGGCCGCGGCCCACTGTTCGAGCCACGGTTCCGGCGGCGTCGCGCACTCCCAGAGCGCGTTCGTCCAGCACACGGCCGCGTCCATCGCCTGCCCGGTCGCGCCGTACACGCCGGCCAGTTCGGCCCACCGGGCGGCCCGCGCGTCCGGGCCGAGCTTGGGGAAGTCGGCGAGCAACCGGCTCTCCAGTTCGTACCGGCGGGCGGCCCAGTCGTGACCGTGCAACAGCGCGTCGGCGGACGCGAGCTTCCGCTCCACGCGCCCGCCGGCCGGGTTCGCGGTGCCGGGCACCTTACGCCGCGGCGGCCGGTCCGGGTCGGTCGCCGGTTCGGGAATGGCGTCGCGCTCGGCGCGCTGCCGCTGCCCGCGCACCCACCGCACCATCCGCGCGACCGACTTGGACACCCAGCCCGGATCGCCCTCCGCCGCGGCTTCCGGTGCGTCCTCCGTCGTACCCGGAGTTACCTCACTCACCTCGGGTTCGGGGTCGAGTTCGATGGACGTTTCGACCTGAAGCGCGAACCGGTCGAACGGGAACGTCTCCTCCGGCAGAACCTCGGCGACGAGCGCGACGGGCGGGGGTGCCGCGTATTCCACGCGCTCCCGGAGCGGTCGGAACGCCGCCACCGCGACCGTGTGGACCGCGACCCCGTTGTCCGTCGGTTCCAGCCACACGAGCCGCTCCGGTCCGACCGACAGTGCGCGGGCCAGTTCGTGAAGGCGCACCACCGGCCGGAGGACGAACCCCGCGGGGGCGAACAGAACCGGCAGCCGCGCGTCGGGCTGGTAGCCGCGGGCCGTGACCGGGAGCACCGCGGTGCCGTCGGCCGCGTCCGCCCGCCGGACGATCAGCCGCGCGTCTGGCCCCGCTTCCACCGTCGCCACCTCGAACCGGCGCAGGAGGCGCTCCTCCGCGGTGCGACAGAACTGCTCAAAAGCGCCGCGCTCCGCCGGCGTCAGCACCCACAGGGTTTCTTCGCGCGGCCCGTCGCGCCGGGTCAGCCGGAATCGCACTTCGACCCGCGCGGGCGGATCGGAACCCCGCGGCGCGACGGGCCGCGCGCGGAGCGGAAGGTCTTCGAGACGCGGTTCCGGCACCGGCCCGGCGACGCACTCCGCGGCGCGACCGGGACCGCACAGCAACACGCTCCCGTCGGCCACGGCCAGGTGCGCCGCGAGCGGGTGCTCCCAGCCGCCCGCCGTCCACACGCCGTGCGCCTGCTGCCCGTACACCGCGACACCCGCACCCGCTCCGTCGAGCCAGAGGAACACCGCGGTCGGCGGGGCGAGTGCGGTCACCCACGCGCGGCCGAAGTGCGGATCGGGAAGCAGGCGGACGCCGACGGGCGCTTCGCGCCGCCGCAACCGGGCGACCAGCGCGGCGAGGAGGCGGTCGGGCACGTCGAACAGAACGGGGCCGTCGGGCTTCGACCCGGTGCGCCGCAGCGGAAGGAGTTCGGCCCAGCAGCGGACCGCGTGCGTCGGGACGCCGGGGCTGCCGAGCGCCAGCACGCCGATCCGGCCGAGGGCGGTGAGGGCTTCGCGCGCGAGCGCGTCGTCGGGTTCGAGCCAGAGGCGGCCGTGGGCGTCGAACCCGGCCCGCGCCGGGCCGCGCGCGACCGCCGGCGGCACCAGTCCGCTGACCAGCGCGAGGCGGAGGGTGTCCAGGTTCGGGAAGAACAGGGCCGGCATGACCGAAGTGTAGTGCGCCGCGGGCGGCAGTGGTCAGTGGGCGGTGGACAGTGGGCAGAAAAACCTAGCCGTCGCATGGCTCAAGCGGAAGGACGGTTCTTTTCTCAACTGCCCACTGTCCACCACCCACTGACCACTGCTTACAGGTTGTTCCCGTCCAGGTTCCGCTTCATGTCGGCGTGGATGCGGCGGCGGACGAGGTACTCGTCGTCGTCCAGCCACTTGCGGCCGGAGGTGCCCAGCGCCGAGTCGTCGCTCACGATGGCGCGGATCACGTCCTCCACCAGGGTAAGGTGGAGGCGCGAGTAGTGCTGCGCGGTGGTGAACGGGTTCGTGATCTTGCGCGGGTCCATTTTTCGGAACAGTTCGATCATCCGCGCCAGCCCACTCTCCAAGGGCCCCTGCCCGAGCGCGAGGACGTAGGCACGCGCCAGCGCCGTGTAATGCAGCGGCTGGAGCAGCGGCCCGTTCGCGTTCAGCAGCTCGTTCCGGGCCTCTTCGATGATCGGGTTGGCGCGGTCGTGCAGGCCGAAGTGGAGCCAGCCGCCGGCCAGGTTGAGGAGCGTCTGGAGGATCGCCGCCCACGTCTCGGGCTTGGCCGCGTGCTTCTTCCGCAGGTCGGCGGGGGACGCGCCGCGCAGCACCTCGTTGTGCAGCTTCGTCAGGAACCGGTCGATCTCGCTCGTCAGCCCGAGCTTCTTGAGGCTGCGGATGCACTGCCCGGCGGCCACGTTGATGAGCTTGAACCGGGTCTCCTCCGGCTTGGCGTGGACGAGGGCGGTGAAGTCGTCCACCAGCTTCTTGACGATGTCCTCGCGGTTGAAGTGGCCGGCGAGGTACAGGGCGCGCTCCAGCAACTCGCCCTGCTTCTTCGGCAGGTCGGGGGACTCGGTGGCCGCGCCAGAGCCTTGGAGCGCCGCCGGCACCAGCGCCAGCAGTTCGACCGAGAATGCCTCGCCCACCTGCGCCGCCAGCGGCAGCCCCGCGTGCAGTACGTAGAAGTGCATGTCCTTGAGTGGCGCTTTCGTTACTCCGTCGTTGTAGAGTTTGCGGATCTTCTCGGCGAGTTTACCTGTATCACGGATCGCATGAAGATCTGTGAGTTCCTTCCTCAACGGGTCCGTGGTCCGGGTCACTCTCTCGTAGGGGTCGAGCGTGCCCTGCGGTTCGATGATTCTCGACTGCTGCCGCATTCGGTCGATGACATACAGAGCCCGCCCGTAGGGGTTCTGTGGCTGGCCGCCCGGCACGTTGAGAATGGATGCTCCCGACTGGCCCTTCTTGCCGATCTCTTCAAGCTCGTCGATCAGTTCTGCGGACAACTGGCCCGTCGGCGGCTTGCCGGCTAGCACCTGCTCGACGCGGTACTTGAACGCCTTATACACGAAGTTGCTCGCGATTGCAGACACGACCATGTCGAACAGTTTGTTGTCCTGCGATGAGGTCGGGACGGGTCTCTCCATGATCTTCCGCGCGTCGTCGAGCAGCTTCTTGGCCTGCGTCGTTTCGTCCAGCTTGGCGACGGCGAACGCGAACAGCATGTCGATGAGCGGGTGGTTCGCCTTCAGGTACTCGTTCTTCTGCTGCGCGGCGTTGTCGTCGAGCCACTTGCGGACCGCGCCGTGCAACTCCATCGCCTTGTCGCGCACGACGCGCATGCGCTCGGAGTCCTTCATCCCGAAGAAGCGGAGGAAGCCGGGCAGGTCGCGCTCGGCCTGGAGGCCGCCTTCGAGGAGCCGCTTGAGCAGCCGGTCGCGGACGCGGGCGAGGCCGAGTACGTCGGCGCCGGAGAGTTGCGCGAGGCGGTACCCGGCGAGCCAAATGGCCCGCACCGGCAGCAGCGACTCGTTCGTCTCCAGGTACTTCTGGACGACGGGGAGGCGGGTCACCAGCCACCCCGGAACGGGCTGCTGCGAGGCCAGCCAGAGGAACGCCGCGACCACCTTGCGCGTCTCCTCCAGCCCGGCACCGGGGTGGTTCAGGAGCTTGTCGAACTCGTCGGCGCGGACCGTGCTGCCGGCGTCGGGCAGTTCGCTCCGCACCCACCCGGCGAGCCACGGCTGGGGCATCGGGTCGGCGTCCCACAGCGCGTCGAGCCAGCACACGGCCGCGTCCATCGGGCGCCTGGCCCCGGAGTACGCGGTCGCGAGTTCGGGCCAGAGCGCCTGCCGCTCCGGGGAATCCAGCGGGCCGTCCAGCGCGATGAACTGGCCCTCCAGTTCCTTCGCCCGAAGCTCCCACTCGGTCGGCCTCTTCACCTCCTCCGCGGGCGGGAGGAAGTCGGTCTGCGCGGTCGGCTTGGCGGCCAGCTTGCCCTTGGCGGCACCCTTCGCCGGGCCGACGCCCTTCGCCGCCTTCGCGTCGTCGTCGTCCTTCGACTTCGACTCCTTGTCAGATTTATCGGGCTTGGTCTTCGGCCCGCCGGCGTCCTTGCACACGAAGTGGTCGAAGTCGAACCGCGTCGCCTCGATCCACGCGGCGAGCACCTGTTGCTCGGCCTCGATGACGTAATCGACCCAGTCCTCGAGCGAGCGGAACGCGGCGTCCGGCACGCTCTCCGGGGTGAACCCGGTGGCGCCATCGGGGTACAGCCACACCACCTGGTCCGCGTCGTCGGCGAGGAGCTTGCGCACCGCGTCGCGGCGGAGCGTCGGGTGCAGCCGCTTGCCGACCGGGAGGAACAGGTTCGGGAGCTTCCAGTACGGCTTGAACGGCAGCGCGTTGTCGAGCGTGAGCACGGGCGCGGTGAGCTTCGACGGGCGCACGCGGAGGACGACCGTGCGCGTCCCGTGCGCGTCCGTCGCGACGGCGAACATGAGCCGCTGGAGCAACCGCTCGTCGGAGTCGCGGACGAGGAGGTCGAGTTGTTCGACGGCGTTGTCGCGGAGCACCCACAGTTCGGGCGTGTCGGTGGTGGTGCTGGCCGCGAGCTTGAGCGGCACCGTCATCTTCTTGGGCGCCTTCGCCTCGGTCCACCCGACCGGCGCGGCCGGCAGCTTGAACTGCATGATGTCGTACACGTCCTGGAACGGGGCGTCGTCCAGGTACAGCCACTCGCGCGGCGCGCGGATGAGCAGCAGTTGCTTGTCGGCCACGCGCAGTTGCTGCGCGAGCGGGAGCGAGTGCCCGACCTCGTCCCACACGCGGGGCGCGCGTTCGAGGTACGCGCGCACGGTGCCGCCGGCCCCGGACGTGCCGGTGTCGAGCGCGCGGAGGAGGGTGTAGTACGGCGGGCCGATGACGCGGAGCAGGACGCGCTTGCTCTCGCCCTCGCCCGGCGCGGTGAACCACCGGAAGCCCTGCCGGTCGTTGCCCAGGCGGAGCATTTCCGTGACGAGTGTGGGCAGGTCTTCGGCCTTTTCCAACTCGAACAGAACCGGTGCCTGGTTCGAGAGCTGCGGGGCCGCGGCATCGCGCGTGACCGGCAGCAGTTGCGGCCAGCAGGTGACCTCCTGCGGCTCGTCGGACGCGTGCCGCTTCGACCCTTTGACGCCGATCCGGTCGAGGTTCTTGGTGACCGCTTTCGTGAGGTTGACGGTCGGCTCGACGTAGATCTTCCCTTCGGCGTCGAAGCTGACGGCCGCGGGCGCGAGGGTCACGTCGGCGGGCACGATGCCGCTCGTGAGCGCGACGCGGAGGGTGTCGAGGTCGGGGAACAGCAGGATCATGGGTGTGCGGGTGTGGGTTGCTGGTCGTCGTGACGCGGCCGGGGATGAGACCGATACCCAGGGCGTTGCCCCGGGCTGAGGAATGTCACCCCTTCAGGGTGAAGACCGAATGCGGGCTGAAAGCCTGCGATTCCTCAGCCCAGGGCAACGCCCTGGGAACGCTTACGATCCCTTGTTGCCGGCCTTCTGCTTCTCCGGCCCTTCGCGCTGGCCGACCGGCCCGGCGGGCTGGGTCTCGCCCTCGCGCTCGACGAGCACTTCGCCGAAGTCTTCGGGCTTCTTACCGAGGAGCTTCCCGACCAACTCGCGGTGCAGGTTCTCGTGCTCGTGCGGCATCATGTCGGCTTCGGAGTCGAGCTTGATGATGATGTTCTGCTTGCCGGTGTTCGGGTCGCGGCGGAGCATGATAATCATTTCGGCCATGCTGAGTTCCTGTTGAAGTTCTCGTTTCGCCGCACCCTCGAAGGGGGTGCGGCGAAACGGGGCGTCACTCGTCCTTCTTCTTGGTCTTAGCTGTTGCGTCGGCGGTCGCCCCGGCACCGGTGCCGAGCTTCACCTCCGGGCCGGGGGCACCCACGTCCTTCGGGTACTTGGCCCGCAGTTCCTCGATGATCTCCCGCGTCCGCTCGCCCTCGATGGTCTTCTTCTCCATCAGCTCGTTGCGGATCGTCACGAGGTCGGCTTTGTGCTTGGCGAGGATCGCGGCGGCCTTCGCCTGCGCCTCCACGATGATCGTGTTCACCTGCCGGTCGATGGCCTCGGCCATCG
>JAYUBA010000090.1:0-2682 GCA_043741075.1 Frigoriglobus sp. | reverse complement strand
CCGCGAAGGGACCGGCTAGATGCGGAAGGCGTGGGAGTAGCGAAGAACGTGCGCGCCGGGGCGCGGCGCGGGCGTAGGTACGGCGAAGGCCGACACCGGGCCACCCGCGTGGGACGTGGCCGATTCGCCCCAGGCGTCGGCCAGTGCGTTCCAGTCTCCGCTGCCAGACGCGGGAACCGACCGCTCGCTGATCGAGCCGGGAACGGCCGCGTCCACGACGAGGCAGTGGTCACAGGGCGTGTCGGGCGGGCCGCCCGGTGAGTGCGACAAGTGCCGCCGAGTTTCTTCGGGCCGGTTGGGACCGTCCTGATCGTGGGTCTGGCGACAACACTTGCACGCCGGCGGCGCGGCCGGTGTCAGGGCCGCTGGCGTGGGCGGCGGTGTGTGGAGGGCCTTGACGAACCGGCACGGGCAGTGCCCGGCCCCGGTGACCGGCAGGGTCACCAGGAACGCCGTCGTCAGTGTCCACACCAGGGCCGACCGGAACATTGTGACTCGTCACAAGTGAGTCGGGGCGCACGATCCCCACAACCGTCAAAGTTATCGGCCGGGGGAAGGAGCGAACTTAACTCGCGATCCGTTCGGGTCCGCCGTCACTTCGCTGGCTTGGCGGTGAACGCCCCGCCCGGCCCCGCCAGCTTCGACGGGTCGTATCCGGCCGCCACGCAGGTCTCCCACAGGGCTTTGGGAGAGGGCGTTTCTTTCTCTTTCGGGGTGATCGTCAGCGTCTGGGCCTTCACGTCGGCCTCGACCTTCGCGACCCCGGTCACGGCGGTCAGTTTCTTCACGAGCTTCTCCGCGCAGACCTCGCAGTCCATGTCGGGGACGGTGATCGTGGTCGCGGCGGAACCGGGCGGGGCCGCGACGGCCGCGCCCGGTCCGGCCGCCTTCTCGCCCTTCATCGGCGGCGGCTCGGTGCCGTACTTGGCCCGGTACTTGGCCGCGAACTTCTCCTTGAGTTCGGGGTGGCAGATGAAGCACTGCGAGTCGGCCCGGTCGTGCTTCTCGCACCAGTCCCCCTTGTCCTTGCACTTCTTGGCGTACCCCTCGTCGCACTGGCTGCACTCGTGTTCGGGGATGCCGTGCGCCTTGCACCACCACCCGCTGTGGTCGTCCTTGCCCTCCGGCTTGTCCTTGTCCGCGTCCTTCTGCTTGTCCTTGTCCGCGTCTTTCTGCTTGTCCTTGTTCTCGGCGACCGGCCCGCTGCCGGTCCCGTCGGTCTTGTTGCAGCCGCCCACGAACAGGACCAGCCCCGCGAACAGGCCGGCCAGCAGGCCGCCACGGGTCAAGAGCTTCGTCATCGTCGTCCTCCGTTAGGGAACCTCACCCGGCCGGTCCGGGGCGTTCGCGGAACCGCTCCGCGCGTCGCCGCCGACCGGCTCAACTCCTCCGTCACCGTCATCGACATCGAGGCCGAGGAAACGCCGCGTCGCGGCCTCGTTCACCCCGAACACCCGGACCAGCACCCACCCGGCCCACCGGGCGAGCGCGTCGAACACCAGGTACAGGACGCGGAGGACCAGGAGCGACATGACCATCGCCCCGATCACCCCGCCGATCACCACCGTCGCCAGGGGCCGCTGGACCTCCGCCCCCTGGCCCGTCGAGAGGGCCATCGGCACGAACCCCAGGGCGGCCACCAGCGTCGTCATCAGGACCGGCCGCAACCGCGTCAGGGCCGACGCCCGTAGCGCCTCCTCGACCGGCACGCCCTTCCGGCGGAGTTGCCGGACGTAGCTCACCAAAATCATGTCGTCGAGGACCGCGACCCCGGACAGCGCGATGAACCCGATGATGGCCGAGATGGACAGCGGCATGTCCCGCAGCCACAGCGCGAAGATGCCCCCCACCCACCCGAAGGGCATCCCGGTGAACACCCGCAGCGCGTCCACGACGTTGTGGTAAGTGAAGAAGAGAAGTACGAATATCAGGTCTATGGCCACGGGCACTACGATCAGGAGCCGGTTCCGGGCGCGCTCGTAGTTCTCGAACTGCCCGCTCCACTCCAGACGGTAGCGGCCCTTCGGCAGGGTCACCTTTTCGCCCACCTTCTCCCGCGCCTCCGCGACGAAGGTGCCCATGTCCCGGCCCCGGATGTTGCAGGTGATGGTGATCCGCCGCTGGCCCCACTCGCGCGTGATCGTGGACGGCCCCTCGACCAGTTTGATCGTCGCCAGCCGCGCGAGCGGCACCTGCTCGCCCGACGGCGCGGCCACCAGGATCGCCCCGACCGCCTCCGGGCCGGCCCGCCACTTCTCCGGCAGCCGGACCACGAGCGGGAACCGCAGTTGGCCCTCCACCACGTCCCCCACCTCCAGCGTCCCAACCGCGCGGATCAGGTCGGTGACTGTCCTGGCCGGGATGCCGTACCGGGCCAGTTCGTCCTGTTTCACCTTGATCTGGAGGACCGGCTGGCCGGTCACCTGTTCGACCCGCACGTCGGCCGCTCCGGGGATCGCGTTCAGCACCCGCTCGACCTCGGCCGCCTTCGCGGTCAGCACCGCGTAGTCGTCGCCGTAGAGTTTGATGCCGAGGTCGGAACGCACCCCGGAGGTCATCTCGTTCATCCGCTGCTCAATCGGCTGCGAGTATTCCACCGTCTGACCGGGGATCACCCGCAGTTCCTTCTCCAAGAGTTCGACCAGTTCGGCCTGCGTCTTGGCCTTCGTCCACTTTTCGCGC
>JAYUBA010000089.1:0-2683 GCA_043741075.1 Frigoriglobus sp. | reverse complement strand
AACAGGACGAGCAGGGTCGTGTGATCGACGCCCCAGAGGCCGTTCTGCCAGGCGAGCAGGTTGGCCGCGACGCCGTAAGCGACGAGCGCCGCCCCGAGGGTGAACTTGGTCCAGAATCGGCCGGCCCCGACGCGGTAACTCGCCTCCGGGTCGCCGAGGCGGTCCCGGGCCAGGTCCAGCGGGTCGATGGAATCCGTCGCCATGCCGATTGCCCTACACTCCCCCCGCCATTCTACCGCCCGCCCGCCGCCCCCGTGCGAAGTTGTGAAGTCTGGACAAGCCCTGGCGGACGCGATGTGTCGCGTCGAGATTTCGGACGACAATTGGTGGAGAAGTGAACACCGACAACCGCGGCTTCGTCCACGCGGCCCGCGACTACTGAGCGGACCACCTGGCGATCCTGCCCGACCGCGGCGAGACCTGCTCGCCGGACGACGGCTGCGGCGTGAACAACTGCGACTTGGGCGGGCCGGACTTGGCGGCCGTGTTCCGCGACTTCGAGGCGTTTGCGAACGGGGCGGCGGAGGTGTACGAGGTGCTGCCGGTGCGATAACATCGTGTGCGTTACCGCACGAAATATTGCTCTCGCACGACGATCATTCGTCGCGAGTGCAGCCCCTCGGTCGGGCGGCAGTAAACCCACCCACCCCGAATTGCCTCCATCGCTACAGGTGTAGGCGACTCGATCATGATGACCTCGTTGTCGTTGAGCAACGAGCTGGCAGCAGGCTTACGACCCAGCGCGATGGCTTCCTCGTACTTCTCGACATGCACTGCGAGTTTGCCAGCCGGCAGTGGGATATCGACGGTGCCGACTCGTTTTGGGACGATCCGTCCGTTCGCCAGTAACGGCGTTTCCTCCCTCTTCTTCGTTGGGGTCGAGCCTGGTGTGAGCGTGGCGGGGGGAGCCGCAGCAGTTTCGGATTCAACCGAGTCAGGCGGCGGGGTCGCCGATGCGGCTGGTCCCCGCGCACTCACCCGCGACTCTACCGGCGGGTCTGAAGGCGCACTCGTCCTTGCTCCGGTGCGCGGCCCCGAAGGTGCCCGATCATGGGCTTGAACCACCGTCCCGTCTTTCTTCGTGTAACTGTTGACATGAACAGTCTTCGGTGCCGATGAACTCGATGACCTGCCACCACTCGCCGTAGCGCCGGAGGACAGAACAATGAGCGAGATCAAGCAGAGTGTAGTACGAAACATAGGCGTTAACCCGCTTTGGTAACCGATGCTACAACGATCCCGACCGATATGACTAGCGCAGCCAGAATGATCGCCATCGCCAAATTGCCTTCTTTGATGAGCTTCCACTCGTCAACTTCTCGGGTGGAAATGGTGAAGATTTTGAGTGCCAAAAACACGCCCACTCCCATAGATACAGAACCGACGATGGCCCATCCGAAGGTGATCGCGTAGGAAGTAAAAATCGGGGCGAGTTCCATAACGAGTAGTCCTGCGACAGCGAGCCAGGCAACAACGACTAACTTACAACTTTGGGCAATCGACAGTAAGGGCTAAGTTGGTAAATCGGGGGAGTTTGCCTCGGACTACGGTCTGACTGCATCGTCAGTAATACCACGACGATCGAAGTAACTCTACAACGAGGCGACGCTGTGACCCGTGCTCAAGGTGGTGTCGATGGCTTTGAAACGTCTACCGGGAAAAGACGAATGCGGACGAACTCCGACACGGCGAGCAGTCGGGTCGCGGCGATGCGGTGGGTGTCGTGGTCGTCGATCTTCTCGTCCGTGTAGCCCATACTGAGGCGGATCGCGTTCGGGTCGCGCGTCCCGTCCGCCTCGGTGCGGAGAGTGTGCATTAGGGCGTAGAAGCCCAGCCCCGGACTCGAAGACCGTGCGAACCTTCTGGACTTCGATCCCGAGTCACGTCGGACCGTTCTGCTTGGGGACCCCGGCGCGGAGCGCCTCGAAGTCGTCCGGCGAGAGGTCGCCGACGAGCCGCGACTTGCCGCACGTGGCGACGAGCCGGCATGGGCCGGGCGCTTCCGGCTTTCCGCGCGGCGGGCTTGGGGTTAACATGGTCACGGGCGTTTCCTCCGGCCGTAACGGCGGGGTCTTTTGCCCTCGTAGCTCAGGGGATAGAGCACCCGTTTCCTAAACGGGGGGTCGGTGGTTCAAATCCACCCGGGGGCACTCTCGAAGCATTTCGCGTTGAACTCTCCGCGCCAGTCCGCATCGACACGCCCGTCCCGTTCGGAGTAATGTGCCCCGCACGATGTTTGCGACTGCGGGCGAGGGACTGAGCGTGGGGCGACGGATTGCGGTCCGGGCGGGGGTCAATTCGCTCGCGTTCGCGGCGGTGTTGGGCGTGAGCTTTTTGCTGACGCCGCACCTGATCCGCGAGTTGGGCAAGCCGACCTACGACGTCTGGTGCGTCGTCGAGGCGGTGCTGGCGTTCTTCACGCTGCTCGACTGCGGGGTCGCGGCGGGGTTGGTCCGCGTCGTCGCCCGGGGCGTCGTCACGCGCGACACGGCCAGCGTTAACACCTACGCCTCGGCGTCGCTGGTGATCTTCCTCGGGGCGGGCCTCGTCGTCCTCGGCGTCGGCACGCCGGTGCTGTTGGCGTTGAGTCCGCGGTTGACGGTTCCCGCGCCGGACGCCGTGCCGTTCATGCTGGTCATGCTCGTCAACCTGGCGGTGACGCTGCCCCTGAGCGTGTTCCCGG
>JAYUBA010000088.1:0-2685 GCA_043741075.1 Frigoriglobus sp. | reverse complement strand
GAGGCGTCGGGCGAGGTCTTTCAGTTGCATCGCAGGCTCCTGATGGGCACCACGTCAGGATAGTCGATACAATTGGTTTTGTCCGGTAGTCCTAAGGTTCATTGGCCGGGCGAACGTCACAGTTTGACGGCCCGCAGCCGCAGGGCGTTGGCGATCACGGACACGGAACTCAGACTCATGGCGGCGGCGGCGATCATCGGACTCAGCAGCAGCCCGAAAAGCGGGTACAACACCCCGGCGGCGACCGGGACGCCGAGCAGGTTGTAGGCGAAGGCGAAGATCAGGTTCTGGCGGATGTTCCGCATGGTGGCGCGGCTCAGGGCGCGGGCCTTCACGATCCCGCGCAGGTCGCCCTTCACCAGTGTCACCCCGGCCGACTCCATCGCCACGTCCGTTCCGGTGCCCATCGCGATCCCCACATCTGCCGCCGCGAGTGCCGGGGCGTCGTTCACCCCGTCGCCGGCCATCGCCACCACCCGACCCTCGGCCCGCAACCGGCGGACGGTCTCGACCTTCTGCTCCGGCAGCACCTCGGCGATCACCTCGTCGATGCCCAACGTCTTCGCGACCGCCTCGGCGGTGGTGCGGCTGTCGCCCGTGAGCATGACCACGCGGACCCCGGCCGCGCGCAGTTGCCTCACCGCGTCGGGCGTCGTCGCCTTGATCGGGTCGGCGACGCCGATGAGGCCGGCCGCCTTGCCGTCCACCGCCACGAACACGACCGTCTGCCCGTCCCGCCGGAGTTCCTCGGCGCGGGCCGCGAGGTCGGTCAGGTCGCGGACGCCTTCGGCCTCCATCATCGCCCGGTTGCCGAGCGCGACCCGCCGGCCCGCCGCCCGGCCCCGGACGCCCTTGCCGGCGACCGACTCGAACCCCTCGACGGCGGCCGGGGTGACCACCCGGTCCTGCGCGCCCGTCAGGATCGCGGCGGCGAGCGGGTGTTCGCTCCCCTTCTCCAACCCCGCCGCGAGGCGGAGCAGTTCGGCCTCGGTGAATCCGTCGGCGGGCAGCAACGCGACCAGCCGGGGCTTGCCCTCGGTCAGCGTGCCGGTCTTGTCCACGACGACCGTGTCCACCTTCTCCATCCGCTCCAACACGTCGGCCGAGCGGATGAGGACGCCGGCCGATGCTCCGCGCCCGATGCCGACGGTGACCGACATCGGCGCGGCCAAGCCCAGGGCGCACGGGCAGGCGATGATGAGGACCGCGACCGCGTTCACGAGGGCGTAGGCCAGGGCCGGGGGCGGGCCGAACACCGCCCACGCGGCGAACGCGAGAACCGCGACCGTCACGACCGCCGGTACGAACCACGCGGCCACGCGGTCGGCCAACTTTTGGACCGGCGCGCGGCTCCGCTGGGCGTCCCCGACGAGGCGGACGATGCGGGCCAGGACGGTCCCGCTGCCCACCTTCGTTGCGGTCATCACGAACGAGCCGGTGGTGTTCACCGTCCCGCCGGTCACCGCGTCGCCCGGCCCCTTCGGCACCGGGATCGGCTCGCCGGTGAGCATCGACTCGTCCACGACGCCGGACCCCTCGGCCCCCGTGCCGTCCACCGGCACCTTCTCGCCGGGGCGGACCCGCAACCGGTCGCCGACGTGGACGTGTGCGAGCGGGATGTCATGTTCGGCGCCACCCGCACCGACCCGTCGGGCGGTCGCCGGCGCGAGCGCGAGCAGGGCGCGGATCGCGGCCCCGGTGCTGCGGCGGGCGCGGAGTTCGAGAACCTGACCGAGTAGCACCAGGGTGACGATGACGGCCGCCGCTTCGAAGTAGGTCGGGATCGTGCCGTGGGCGTCGGCGAACCCGGCGGGGAACGCGCCGGGCGCGAGGGTCGCGGCGGCGCTGTACGCCCACGCCGCGCCGGTGCCCATCGCGATCAGGGTGAACATGTTGGCGGTCCGGTTCCGGAGGGCTTGGGCCGCCCGGACGAAGAACGGCCACCCGGCCCAGAACACGACGGGCGTGGCGAGTGCCATCCCGACCCAGTTCGCGGCAGCGGTCAGGGCGTGCGGCAGGCTCACCCCCGGAATCATGGGGAGCATCGCGAGCGCGAACACCGGCACCGTCAGCACGGCGGCCACGCGGAACCGACGGGCCATGTCCCGCAGTTCGGAATCGTCGTCCTCGCCGGCCCGCGGGGTCATCGGTTCCAGGGCCATGCCGCACTTCGGGCAGGTGCCGGGGCCGTCCTTCACCACCTCCGGGTGCATCGGGCAGGTGTACTTCGCGGCCTCCGCCGTTGACGGGGGCGATACCTCGTCGGAGTGCGGGTGTCCCTCGGTCGCGGCCGTCGGCCCGGCGTACTTGGCGGGATCCGCTTTGAACTTCTCCACGCAGCGCGTGCTGCAAAAGTGGTAGGTGGTGCCGGCGTGGGCGACCGAGCCGGCGGCCGTGGCGGGGTCCACGGTCATCCCGCACACCGGGTCGATCGCCGGTTCCGACGTGAGCGGGAGCGGGAACGTCGTCTGTGCCCCGTGGTTGTCGTCGTGATTCATGAGTCCTGTTCCTTCGGGGCGAGGCGCCGTCACGAGCAGTCTACGGCCCGTAGTGTGGTACGGGGTCGAGGGGCAAACCGCGAAACGTCGAAACGCTGGCGAAAGACGTTCGGCTCGGAGGAGGTCGTGAAACGGAGACACCCCGCGACAAACGGGATTATTCAGAAGTGTGCGAATCACGCGCCCG
>JAYUBA010000087.1:0-2685 GCA_043741075.1 Frigoriglobus sp. | reverse complement strand
TCCGCACTCTCCGAGTGCGGTGGAGGTGAAGTCGCTTGCCCCTGGGAGAGAACGACCCTCTTATCCGCCGGCACGCTTCACCTGGTATCCGAGTTTCTCGAGTTCGGCGACGATGCGATCGCGGTGGTCGCCCTGAATCTCGATGCGGCCATCCTTCGCGGTTCCGCCCGTGCCGCACTTCTCTTTCAGCCGCCGGCGCGCTTCACCTTGTAGCCGAGCTTCTCCAGTTCCTGCGCGATCTTGTCGCGGTGGTCGCCCTGAATCTCGATGCGGCCGTCCTTCGCGGTGCCGCCGGTGCCGCACTTGTTCTTGAGCTGCGTCGCGAGTTCCTTCAGCGCGTCCTCGTTCAGCGGAAGCTCCCACACCACCGTGACGCCCTTTCCCTTCCGCCCGGCGGTCTCGCGCCCGAGCTTCACCGTGTGAACCTTCTTGGGCGCCGGTGGGGGTGGTGAAACCGGCCTCGGCGGGAGCGGTGCGTCGCTGCCGCCCAGGAGCCGCGCGATGAGGCCGTTCACCGCGTCGTTGGGATCGCCGCCGGCCCACTTCTCGACGCGCCCCTCGAAGCCGTCGAGCGGCTTCCCGTCGAGCGGCACGAGCACTTCGACGGTCACCGGGTCGCCGGTGGGGGTAGCGAACCACGGCAGGCCGAGCCGCCCGGCCGCGGTGTTGAACGCCGACGCCGCAGCGGTCGCTTGCACCGCGTCCGGGGACGTGAACAGCACGATGCGATTCGCCTTCGCCATGCGGTCAGATTACGCGCGGCCGCGCCCCGTGTGCATCGCGTCACTCTTTTTCCATCATTCCGCGCGATTGCCCTTTTTTCTCTCACGGCGTAGCGTATCATTCAATTGACGAGTGGCGGGTGCCGCTCGCTCAGGAGCTACGAACCGCTTTGCTGCTATCTCGCTTCGACACTTCTTGGTCTTTCGACTCTGAGCTACCCCTCTGGGCCTCCAAGACAGTCAAGCTAGCATCGTCGCAGAGGAACTGCGTTGCCCGACCGTTCAACACGAACGGCCGTCGCTCGCGGTAACTCGTCCGCTTCTCCCCCGCGCGGGGGCTTCCGCGCACAGCGTTTTCCGGGCCGAAGGCCCAGAGTAGAGTCATGCCGAAGAAGTTGTACGTGGGTAACATTTCGTTCCAGACGACCAGCGACGACCTGGTCGCGGCGTTCTCGCAGTACGGGACCGTGCTCGGCGCGCAGATCGTCGCCGACCGGGAAACCGGCCGCAGCCGCGGGTTCGCGTTCGTCGAGATGCACGACGGTGCCGACGAGGCGATCGCCGCGCTGCACGGCACCCAGATGGGCGGCCGGACCCTGACCGTGAACGAGGCCAAGCCCCGCGAAGAGCGCACCGGCGGCGGTGGCAGCGGTGGGGGCTACGGCGGCGGCGGCGGCGGCGGTGGTGGGGGCGGCTACGGCGGCGGTGGCAACCGCGGCGGCAGCAGCGGTGGTGGGGGCGGCTATGGTGGCGGCGGTCGCCGGTACTAACCGATCAAGAGCTAAGCCCAGAGGCTTGCGCTCACTGGCTACGAACGAGTTACCCTCCGGGGCGTGCAGAAGTATACCCTCTGCAGTCGCGAAGTCGGTGACCGCTCGTAGTCGGCGAGAGCAAGCCTCTGGCGCGTTTACCGACTGAGCTTTGCTTTTTCCGCTCCGCTGGGTTACGCTCATTCCCATTACTCACCGCGTGGGAACCCTATCATGCTGAAGCGCCTCTCGCTCCTCACCGCCGTCGGCCTTGCGTTCGCCATTGTCGTATACGCGTCCGCCGAGAAGCCGGCCGAGGAACCGAAGCAACTGCCCGTCCCGGAGATGAAGTTCAACGACGTGAAGGAGATCGCCCCCGGCGTCTTCTTCCGCTACTCGTCCATCGCCGCCAACGACCCGAAGATTCCGTTCGGTGGCAGCAACCACACCTGGATCGTGTTCAAGGATTACGTCGTCGTCATCGACGCGAACTTCCCCAAGGAGGCCGCGGACGTGATCGCCGACATCAAGAAGACGACCAAGAAGCCGATCAAGTACGTTCTGGACACGCACCACCACGGCGACCACGCGTACGGCAACGCGGTGTGGGCGAAGGAGGGCGCGCAGATCGTCGCCCACAAGAACGCCGCCCGCCTGCTGAAGACGAACGGCCCGAAGCAGTGGGAGGACGCCGCGAAGGACCGCAAGGACGTGAAGGAGAGTACGCTCAAGCAGGTGGACATCACCTTCGACGACACGTACGAGTTGAAGGACGACACACAGCACGTCATCTTCCGGCACTTCGGGCACAGCCACACGGCCGGCGACGCCAGCGCGTACCTGCCGAAGCACAAGATCCTTTGCACCGGCGACGCGTGCGTGAACGGCGCGTTCAACTACATGGGCCACTCCAACTCCGCGAGCTGGATCAAGTGCCTCGACGCGATGGACAAGCTGGAGATCGACCTCGTCTGCCCCGGCCACGGCAAGGTGGCCCGGAAGGAGTTGTTCGCGCTGGAGAAGCGGTACTTCACCGAACTGCGGGCCGCGGTGAAGAAGGGGATCGACGACAAGAAGTCGGTGGCCGACATCACCGCCGGGCTGGACTTCCCGTGGTACAAGGAGTGGACCGGCGTGGATGTGGCGGGGCCGCAGATGAACAAGGACGGCGTGAAGCACGTGTACGAGGAACTGACCGGCAAGATCGACCACGA
>JAYUBA010000086.1:0-2687 GCA_043741075.1 Frigoriglobus sp. | reverse complement strand
GTGGTCGGATCCGGGGTGAACGCGGCCCGGTAGCGGCGCAGGTCGGCCTCTAACCCCTTGATGCGGCGGTGCCGGACGGCCGGGAGTTCCTTGTACTTGGCGTGGCGCCGCGCGCCGGCGGCCCGGTCCAGCCAGTATTGCGCGGTCTCCCACATCCGGACCGCCTTCCGCATCCCGGTCTCGATCTTCTCCGCGTCCTTGCGGGCGCGGCGCTCGGAGTGGTGACCGATCAGGATGGGTTGCCCCGGCGGGATGCCGTCCGCGATTCGCTCGACGGCCGCGTGCGCGCGGTCGGCGTCGGCGTGCCGCTTCTCGCTGTAGTCCCCGAACCGGTCGGCCCGGTCCGCGGCCCGCTCGACGAGTGACGTGTCCTCGTCGCCGATCTCGCCGCACAGCTCGACGAGCAGCGCGGCCCGGACGGGGGTCCACATCGAGGCGACGAACAGTTGCTGCTTCGGCGCCCACTTGAACCCGGCCGCCTTCACGCGGGCGTACACCTCGGCAGGTAACCGGGTGAGCGCGTACAGGCGGAGCTTGTTGTCTTCGGGCGAATAGGTCGCGGTGTAGGTCATGGTGCGAAACCTCCGGGAAGGGGAACGCCCGGCCGATGCGGCCGGGCGGGGTGGGAGCGGGTCAGTAGCCGGCGGCCTCGGCCGCGTGGTCCCGCTGGTAGCCGGTCGCCCGCTGCCACTCGGGCGCGCGGATGCCGGCGTTCTCGCGGATCGGGAACGCCGCGTGCGCGTCGCGGGCGGCCAGGTCGGCCAGCGGGCATACGAGTTCCCCGCCGCGCTCGTACCGGCCGTCACAGTCGCGGCCCGTTTCGCACCACTCGCACACGACCGCCTCGCCGTGGTGCGTGTAGGTGCTCGTCTCGCGGTGGTAACCCTCGTCGGTCACCCCGCCCTCGAACGTGGTCAGCGATTGACCGGGCGCGAGGGTGAGCTTGACCCACCCGCACCGGTGCCACACCCAGAACCGCGCGTTGTCTTCTGTCATCGTCTGTTCCCGTTTCGCGCTGCTGGCGCTCGTCAGTCGGAGCAGGTGACTCCGAGACGGGACGGGCGTCCGTGCCCGGCCGCGCCTACGCGCTCCCGACCGCGGCGGCCTCCGGGCGGTCGATCCGGTCCCGCGCGGCGGTCGGTTCGGTTTGCGTCACGTCGAACACGGTCCCCATCACGAACCCGGCCCGCTTGCCCGCGCCCGCGGCTTCGCCCTCGCCCGCGGGCGGGCTTTCGGTCGGGGCCGCGTCCTCCTTGCGGGACGTGGGAACCCAGATCATCAGCCCGTGCTCGCCCTTGCGGACGCTGCGCCCGTGGGCCATCCACTGGCGGAACCCGCCGACCATGCTCGCGGCCGGGAGTTGGGTGAGCACGAGACACGAGTTGTTGACGGACAGCGCCCGCCCCTCGCACGTGACGATCGCGCCGACCCGCGCGACGAGCGCCGCCCGCTCGTCGTCACTCATCCGGGCGATGTCGTTCGCCAGTTCGGTGAACCGCTCGCGGCGCTGGGCCGCCTTCGCCTTCTGCTCTGCCGTCGGTTGGTGCCGTCGCATGGTGGGTGCTCCTGTCGTCGGGGTGGGGCCGAGACGTTCGGCCGCCGTCCGCGCCCTGACAGCCGCTGCCAGGGCAGGAACGGGGGCCACGGCGTCAGGCGAGCATTTCCCCGCCGTCGATGGCCTGGAGCATGGCCCGCAGGTTGTTCCGGTGGAGCTGCGCGAGCTTCACGTAGCGCTCGACCGGTTGACCGTCCAACCCTTCCGCTTCGGCGATGGCCTTCGCCCGCTCGGCGAACGCGCGGGCGAGGTCGCGGCGGGCCAAGTCGAGACGCAAGCACCGGGAGAGCAGAGGCGAAGCGTCGTCGTAGTCCTCGAACAGTGCCTCTTGCCCTTCGCACGTGGTCGTGAAGACGATGGCGACGTGCCGCGGGATGCGTTCGAGCAGCACGAGCAGTTGGCGGATAACGGGCTTGCGCAGGCCGTGGGCTTCGTTCACCAGATACGCGCGGCCGTTCTTCTCGCCCCACCCGTAGGCGGCCATCTCCCGTTCGAGCGCCTGGAGGTCGGACACGGCGAGCGCGCCGGCGTCCAGTTCGGTAATCAGGAACGGGTCGGCCACTTCGGCCGCGATGAGGCGGGCGATTGTGGTCTTGCCCGTCCCGCTCTGGCCGGACAGCCAGTAGGCGCAGCCCGCCGCGGGCCGCGAGCGCCTGAAGGCGGGCGACGATCTTGTCTTGCCCGACCACGTCGGACCACTGTTTCGGGCGGTACTTGTCGGAGAGATGCACGTTTGTTTCCCCCGTGTTCGGCCGCCGTTTCACCCGCGTTTCCGCCCCGTTTCACCCGTTGTTTCCGGGTTGTTCGGGGCTTGTTTGCGGGCTGTTTGGCGGTCGTTTGGGGGCTGTTTCCCGTCTCGTCGCGGGTCGCAACGTGCGACCGCGCGGAGGGAACAGCCCTTACCCAGCGGGAGGTGGCAACTCGTTCGGGGACGGGCAGATCGTCAGAATCTTGCCACAGGGGGGTGGGTCGCGACGGGACTCCGAAGAGACATATCCCCTCTTCGTCGGCGAAGTGAAAAATGCGATGCAGTTTATGATAAATGCAATAAGTTTCATCGATAAAATGTTTATAATTATGTTATGAATTTGAATTCATCAGCGTAAATGCTCGCTGGCACACAACCGAATCG
>JAYUBA010000085.1:0-2689 GCA_043741075.1 Frigoriglobus sp. | reverse complement strand
CGGTCGCAGAGCCGACCGCAGCGACCTCCCCCTCAAGGGGGGAGGTCAAAAAGCACAAGAGGCGGAGGTTTGCCGTTCAACTTGGAAGAACTGTGAAGATGATGTCGAAAGGGCGGGTCAAAAAGCACAGGAGGCGGAGGTTTGCTGTTCAACCCGACGTTGTATTACTTCCGGCCGCCCTGCGGGGGGCGCTTCGGCTTCTCCAGTCCGGCCTTCTCCATCAGCGACTGGCCGAACACGTTCTCCTCCTGCTCGGAGAAGATGTCCTCGATCTTGGTGCCGGCCGCGAGCTGGTACTGGATGACGTACCTGCGGGCCGCGATGCCGATCTCGTCGCCCGGCCGCAGCGGGCGGCGGAGGGTGCGCTCGCCGTTCACCTTCACGCCGTTGGTACTGTTCAGGTCGCGCAGGTGCCACACGCCGTTCTTGAGGGCCAGTTCGCAGTGCGTGCCGGAGATGTTCTGGAACTTCAGACAGATGTCGCACGACTCGCGCCGGCCGATGGTCATCACCTTGCTCACGAGCGGGATGGCGTCGCCGCCGCCCACCGGGACGAGTTCGCCGAAGTGGCCCTCTGCCATGACTGTCGCCTCGCGGGATGGATGTGGGAAAACGGAAACGATGATGTCGCCCGCGGCGGGAACCCCCGCCGCACCACCATTATCGTAACCCGTCTCCCCGCCGACGCCAGCGCGAACGGCCGCGTCGGGCTAACGGAACAAACGGCCGCCGCCGCGCGCACCGGACATCCGGCGCGCGCGGCGGGGCGTCTTCCGCGCGATCGGCGGGCCTAGCGCCCGACACCTCCGGGGGGCGGGCCGCCCGGAATGGGGCCGTACCCGTAGGGGACCGCCGGACCGGGGAAGTACGGGTTGACCGGGAAGTTACCGGTCTGCGGCGGGCCGTAGAACGCACCGCCGACCGGGGCCGGCGTGAGGAAGTGGCCGTCGTACGGCCAGTAGTTGTACCACGGCGCGGCCTGGAACGCCGGCAGCTTCTTGTGGCTCCCGCCGAACAGGGTCGAGGGCGCTGGCGGAGCGCCGAGGCCGCCGAAGCCGCCGAGGCCACCGTGGCCGAAGCCGGTGTGACCGCAGGTCGAGCAGCCGGGGCCGCCGGCCGCGCTCGCGGTGCCGGACGCGACCGCCAGCCCGGCGACCGCGACGGCGAAGTAGCGGATCAATTTCATCTCGGTGGTCCTCATCCTTGGGGATTGCGTTCGCGCGTCGGCCGCGAACGCGGGGTTCTCGATGCACCTCCGTGTGAGAGCACCGAGTGAGCTTTTCAACCGACCGTGCGGCGCGGGGTCACCGCGTTCGGCCCGCGGTCGGCACCAACTCCAGCGTCGGGTCGAGCGTGGGCGTGGCGGAGTAGAACACCGCCGATTGCGTCGGGGTGCCGATCCCGGCGTAGCGGGCGGTCGCGTCGCCGGTGGGGGCGACCGGGGCCGCCGTGGCGACGCCGCCGCACGAGCTACAGCCCGACTTGTGGCCGCCGTGAGAGCCGGTCAGCCAGGTGTGACCGCGGAACCAGCCGCCGTGCAGCCACGACGCGTGCCAGAACCCGCCGCACGACACGCACCCGTGCTTGAACCAGCCGCCGGCGCCGCCCAGAATCGAGCCGAGGCCGGGCAGGAGCGGGTTGCGGCCGTACATGTTGCCGGCACCGGCGTCGCCGTAGAAGTTCGGGTCGTAGCGCAGGTACTCGTCCCACGGGCCGTACGGCTTGAACGGGTAGTAGCCGTAGTACGGGCCGTAGTTGAACAGCGGCCCGTGCTGGTGGATGTGTGGGAACAGCTTGAGGCACGCGCCGCCGCACCCGAAGTTCGCGGTACCCGGCGGGTTGGCCGTGACGTGACCGGGTCCGGTGAAGAACAAGAGCGGCACCGCCACGAGGGCGGCTATCGAGAGGCGTCTCATCGGCGCGAGTCCTTGCGGTGCTTCCCGCGGCGGGCCGAGGCCCGTCCCCGTCCGTGCTGCGGGCACCAGTAACTTTCCCCGCGAACGGGCCGCACGCCAGCGGAAACGGCCGCCCGGCGCGCGACGGATCGGCACCGGCGCAGGCGCGACGCGAACAACTGACAGGGGACGCAGAACGGGAACGCGCTCAACGAGCGGCGCAAGCGGCACGGTCGCGGAGCGCGGCGAACTCGTCGGACGTGAGCGCGTGCGAGCCGATGCGCCGGTGCGCCGGCTCCGGGCCGTGGCAGTCGCTCCCGCCGCTCACGGCGAACCCGAACCGCCCGGCGATCTCGCGCAGCCGCGCGGCCGGCGAGTTCCGGCCCCACGGGTACACCGCTTCCACCGCGTCCAGCCCGGCGGCGCGGAGCGCGGCGAACGGCTCGTCGGCGAGGTCGGGCGGCGGGTGCGCGAGTGACGCCACGCCGCCGGCCGCGTGAACGAGGCGGATCGCCTCTTCGATGGGAACGAGCGACTTGGACCGCACCGTTCGGGCGACCGGGTTCAGGAACCGGTGGAACGCGTCGGTCCGCGTGCGCGCGTGCCCGCACGCCACGAGCAACCCCGCGACGTGCCGCCGGCCGGGACTGCTCGTGGCTTCTTCCACCAGCCGCACGCGGTCTTCCGGCAGCGCCTGCCCGCGTTCCGCGAGGAGCGCAACGAAGTCGCGGAACCGACCGCGCCGCGCCGCGCAGACGGTTGCGAGGGCCGCGTTCAACTCGCTGTGGTCGGTG
>JAYUBA010000084.1:0-2698 GCA_043741075.1 Frigoriglobus sp. | reverse complement strand
CGCGGTTTTAGCCCCGGAGGGGCGGCTGTCGGTAGCCAGGGTCGTGAGACCCTGGATCGCCGTCACACCTTCTTGTACTGCGTCACCAGCTCGAAGGTGCCGTCCGGCAGCGGCACCTTCTGGTAATCGCCGAAGAGGTTCGGTGCGTCCTTCTGGAGCACGTCGAGGATCGCGCCGGCGAGCTTGCGGATCTCCGGTTCTGCGTGACTCGAGCCGCGCATCTCCATGAAGTGCCGCAGCGCGCGGGCGTTCGCGGTGATGAAGATTTTCGTCTCGGTGGCGTTGGGCAACACGCTCCGCGCGGCCTGGCGGGCGGCCTTCCGCCGCGTCGTGCGGTCCGGGTTCGGCGGGAGCATCGCGGCCGTCGCCGCGGTCGGGTCGCTGAGCTTCGCGTTGAGCGCTTCGGCCAGTTTGACGTAGGCCGCGTGCGACTGCTTCACGGTGTCGAGCCAGATCGCGTGCAACTCCGGGTCGTTCGCGATGATGTCCGGCTCCACATACTCCGCCACCGACTCATCCACATAACGTTGGGATAATTGTGAGAACCCGAAGCCGGCGCGGTGGCGGACGAGTTCGTGTGTGAGCGACCGCGACACGCCCGTGAGGAGCAGGTTCCACACCGCGTGTTCCAGAACGCTGCCGTGCCCGACTTCCTTGATGTGCGTGAGGTACGCGGCGTTCCCGCCCGGTCGCGGCTTCGCGAAGCTCATGTAGCACACGCGCCCGGCCGTCTCGGTCAGCACTTCGCCCGCGACCTCGCTGTCGCTCCCCCAGCTCACGCCGTGGTCCGCGAGGAAGCGGTTCAACTCGGCGTCGTCCACGGTCTGCCGGCCGAGGACGTACACCGACGGTTCGGTAATGACGCGGATGCCGTTGTCCACAGTAGAAGCCGTCGCGTAGGGAGTTGGCACGACCATGTGCGGGAGCCTCATCCGTGGGGTACGATGTGTTCATGGTAATCGACCGTGCCGGTTGTGTGAATTGAGTCGGACTTCCCGCATGTCGCCTTTCGTCGTATCCCCCGCCGCGCCGCACGAGCTTCTGCCCGCGTGCCGGCTGCTGTTCGCCGCGACTCACGCGGAGCACTCCCGCGACCGGTTGCTCGCCGACGGGCGCGCGTCGGCCCTGTTCGTCGCGCGTGACGCTGATGGCCGGCTTCGCGCCGCGGCGCTGGTGGAGGCGCTGCCCGGTGCGATGGGTGTCGCGTGGGCACCGCGGGGCGATTCGCGCGACGCAATCGACGCGGTGACGGTGGCCGCGTGCGCGTGGCTGCGCGAGCGCTGCGTGAAGGTGTGTCAGGCGTTCGCCGCCGCGAGCGAGCGCGAAGAGATGGCCCCGCTGGAGCGGTGCGGCTTCCGGCACGCCACGCAGTTGGTGTTCCTGCGCGGCGACCTCTCGCCGGAATGCGAACCGACTCGACTGCTGTCGTTCGCGCCCGCCCGGCCGCCGTTCTCGGAGGAGTTCGCGGCGACCTTGCTCGCCACCCACGCGGGGACGCTCGACTGCCCCGAACTGAACGCCACGCGAACGCCGGCCGAGGTGCTGGACGGATTCACCGCGTCGCCGGCCGTCCAGTGGCACCTCGCGTCCCTGAGCGGCGAGCGGGTCGGCGTGGTGGTACTCGAATACGCCAAGGATTATGGGGCGGCGGCCCTCACCTATCTCGGCGTCGTTCCGGCCGCGCGTGGGCGCAAGCTCGGGGCGGAGTTGCTGACGTTCGCCGTCGGCGAGGCGGTGGCGGCCCGCTTGTTGGCGTTGAACGTCTCCGTCGATGCGCGCAACGCGCCGGCGATGAAGCTCTACGCCCGGCACGGGTTCGTCGAGTACGACCGCCGCGAGGTGTGGCTCGCGTCGTGGCCCCTTTGACTTCATTCCAATTCCGCTCAAGTGCGGTTCGGCCCGCGCGAGTTTGGCGCCCGCGCCTATTCGCGCCACGTTGCGCCATCTGGCGCGAGTAAGGCGCGCATGCCCGGCGCGCGTGACTCTGCGGGCCGCGCCAAGCCCCTTCCTTACTTACCTCACACAACCGACCTTCCGGCGCGGAGGCGCCGCGCGTCCGTGGCGGATATTGGAAGCACCCCCGCACTGCACCAGGTCGGAGTCCGTCCGTGCCACCCCGACTCGCCACACGTGCCGCCGTCGTCCCTCACGCGCCCGCCGCGTGCGGGGCGATCTCCCCCTGCCCTTCCGCGCAGGCGCTGGCCGACGCGGTGTCGGCCCGCGTCGGGGCGGGGCGCTTCAACCTGTGGTTCGCGGGTCACGCCCGGTTCGTGCCGCTCGGCACCGCGGTCGTCGTCGCGTCGCGCAACCGGCACACGCAGGAGTGGCTCGAACACACCTTCGGCCCGGCCGTGAAGGACGCCGTCATCGAGGTATGCGGGCCGGGCGTGCCGGTGCAGTGGGTGGTGGATGCCGACTCGTTGGGCGAAGGGGAGAGTGACGCCTCCGCGAAGCCGCAAGAGGCGCCGCTTGCGGCTTCGCGGGCGACGACTCCGCCGAAGCAGGTCGATCTGTTCGGCGACCCGGTCGCGGCGCCGAAGCCGAAGGCGAAGCGGGCCGACCCGGACGAGGTCGCGCTCGCCAAGCCGCTGACCGCGCACCGCACCGGCCGGCGGTGGAAGACCCTCGCGGACTTCGTACCCGGGCCGTGCAACCGCGTCGCGCACGCGTCGGCGCTGAGTGTGGTGGAGGAGCCGGG
>JAYUBA010000083.1:0-2700 GCA_043741075.1 Frigoriglobus sp. | reverse complement strand
AGACCCTGGTTCCAAGCGCTGCATACTATACTTATGACCAGTAATTCGCGCGAAGTCAAATCGCCCCGCGCGGAATCCGCAAAATCGTTCCGGCCCCGTCCGCTTCGCGTTGACACGCCCGCTTCCGGGCTGCTACAGTCCGCCGCCCCGGACGGACGCGGAGGCGGGCGCGCATTAACTCCGAAGCGTGGTACGCGGTGATTCGCGGCGAGCGGCGCGGCCCGGTCGCGCGGGCGGCCCGCGCCGGATTGCGGCTCGCGAGCTGGCCCTACGGCCTCGCGACGTGGGCGCGGAACCGGTCCTTCGACCGCGGCTGGAAGACCGTCCACCGGGCCGCGGTGCCGGTGGTGAGCGTCGGCAACCTGACGCTCGGCGGCACCGGCAAGACGCCGTGCGTGGAGTGGGTCGCCCGCTTCTTCCGCGAGCGCGACGTGCAGGTGGCGATCCTCAGCCGCGGCTACGGAGTCGAAGCAGGTAGGAACGACGAAGCGATGGTGCTTGAAGAGAACCTGCCGGACGTGCCGCACCTGCAAGGGGCGGATCGCGTCGCGCGGGCGGCGACCGCGGTCGAAGAGTTGGAGAGCGAGTTGCTCGTGCTGGACGACGGGTTCCAGCACCGCCGATTGCACCGCGACCTCGACGTGGTGCTGATCGACGCGACCCAGACGCCGGCGCGCGACACCTTGTTCCCGCGCGGCACGCTCCGCGAACCCGTGAGCGGCCTCCGTCGTGCGGGCGCGATCCTGCTGACGCGGTGCGATCAGGTGCCGCCGGGCGAAGTCGAAGCGATTCGCGCGTGGCTCGCGCGCCGCTGGCCGAACACGCCGGTCGCGACGACCGAACACCGGCCGGTGGAACTGGTCGGCTGCGACGGCGCTACGGCGGCGGTGGAATCGCTCGCGGGCAAAGCGGTGGGCGGGTTCTGCGGCATCGGCAACCCGGCCGCGTTCCGCCACACGCTCGAAGGGCTGTCTGCGACGGTCTGCGACTTCCGCGCGTTCCCGGACCACCACGGCTACACGCGGGCCGATGTGGACGACCTCACCCGCTGGGCGGAAACGCTTCCCGCGGACGCGGCGATCGCGACGACGCAGAAGGACTGGGTGAAGCTCCGCGTGCCCGCGCTGGCCGGGCGGCCCCTGTGGGCCGTGCGCATCGGCCTGACGTTCCGCGAGGGCGAAGCGGCCTTCGCGGCGGCGCTGGAGCGGGTGGTGCCGACTCGCGCCGACGAACGCGCAACTCCTGGTTTTGACCTCCCCCCTTGAGGGGGAGGTCGGCGGCGCTTCGCCGCCGGGTGGGGGGAAGCGATGCGAGTGGTGTGACCTTTCCCCCCACACGGAACGCGAAGCGCGTTCCGACCTCCCCCGCAAGGGGGGAGGTCAATACCTAGAAGGCGACGGGGTGAACCGTCCCCCACCGCGCTCACTTCGCCACGCCGAACTGGTAGACCGTGGTCTGCTTGTAGGTCTCGCCCGGCTTCAGGATCGCGCTCGACTTGTCCTTCCACTCCGGCTTGTTGATCGAGTCGGGGAACTTCTGGGCCTCCAGGCAGAACCCGGTGTACTGCTTGTACACCGCGCCGCCCTTGCCGGTGTTCGTCCCGTCCAGGAAGTTGCCGGTGTAGAACTGTAACCCCGGCTCGGTCGTGAACACCTCCAGCACCCGCCCGCTCTTCGGCTCTACCACCCTCGCCGCCAACTCCGGCTTCGCGCTGCTCCCCTTATCGAGGACGTAGTTCAGGTCGAAGCCGACCGGCTTCCCGCCGGCCTTCTCCAGGTCGGTGCCGACGGCCTTCGCCTTCGTGAAGTCGAAGGCCGTCCCCGCGACCGGCTCGATCTTCCCCGTGGGGATGAGCGTCTCGTCGCCGGGTGTGTAGGTCTTGGCGGCGATGGTCACTTCGTGGCCCTTGATGTCGCCGCCGTTGTGACCCGCGAGGTTGAAGTAGCTGTGGTGCGCGAGGTTGCACACGGTCGTCTTGTCGGTGGTCGCGCGGTACTCGATGACCAGCTCGTTACTCTCGGTGAGCGTGTAGCTGACGACGACCGCGAGCCGGCCGGGGTAGCCCTCCTCGCCGTCCCGGCTGGTGTAGCTGAACTTCACGCTCGGCCCGGTCGCAGTCAGACCCGGCTCGCCCTTCCAGTACTTCTTGTCGAACCCCTTTTCGCCGCCGTGCAGGCTGTGCGGGGCGTTGTTGGCCGCGAGCGTGTACGCCTTGCCGTCGAGGGTGAACTTCGCGTTGGCGACGCGGTTCGCGCACCGCCCGGCGTTCGTGCCGAAGTACGGGCTGCCCTTCATGTAGCCGTCGAGCTTGTCGAAGCCGAGCGCCACGTCGGCGAACGTGCCGTTCTTGTCGGGCACGTTGATCTCGGTGATGGTCGCGCCGTACTCGATGCACTTCACCGACACGCCGTTCTTGTTGACGAGCGTGAACCGCGTGACGACGGGTCCGGGCACGTCCTTCCCGTTCTTGTCTTTGGTGGGCGGCATCTTGCCGAAGTTGTCCTGCTCGAACGCGGGGCCGGTCACGGCCTTGGGCTGCGCGAATGCGGTCATGCCGAAACCGAGGGTGACGAGGAGTACGGGGAGAGCGCGACGCATGGAGTCCTCCGAGGCGGGATGGGGTGGGGACATGGTATCCCGGCGTGTAATCTAAGGCGAGACGATGCGCTTCGGCACACAGAAGCAGACAGGGCTTCCGCC
>JAYUBA010000082.1:0-2701 GCA_043741075.1 Frigoriglobus sp. | reverse complement strand
CCTTCAAATCGACGCGCACGATGGATTTCGGTGTGATGACAAACGCGGCGATCTTGTCCCCATACGCCAGGAAGTCGATCAGCACGGCGTCGGCGGGGAGCAACTTCTGGATGTCGGCCACCTTGAGGGCGCGAGATTCCCGGTACTTGGCGAAGTCCTTCGACGGGGAGGCGAGCGCCTTTTCCAGAGTTTCGCGTTGGTTGTCGAGGTCGTTCAGGAGTTTGGGGACATCGACGCCCGGCCCTGGTTTGGGCGGGTTGTTGACGAGGTTGCTGAGCCTTCGGGACACGTCGTGAAGCTCGTCGAGGGTCCGAAGGGAGATGGGGTCGGTGCCGCGAGTCGCCCGCGCGAACGTCTGCCGGGCGGTGACCGCCCCGCGCCACCGGAACGCGACCCCGTACACCTCGGCGGCATCGGTGCGCGGAATGAGAAGGAGGTGGTCGAGGTAGATGCGGCTCGCGGCCGTGTGGGTCAACTGGCCCGATTCGGACTGGATGGTGGCCGTCTGCTCCAGATGGTCTTCGATGATCCCGATTGCTTCCTTGAGGAGCGGTCCGGCCTTCGCGTGGAAGCCCTGCCCGCTGTACGCGCTCGCCAAGTTGTTCAGGCTGATGGCGTATCTTGAGTGCTTCTCGCCGAGCGCCGCCTTGCGGATTGCCAGAGCCTCCATGTACAGGGGTTCGGCCTTCGCGTGCTCGCCCTGGGACTGGTACAGGAGCGCCAGGTTGTGCAGGCTATCGGCGTAGGCGGGGTGTTTCTCGCCGAGCGACACCTTGCGGACCGCCAAGGCTTCCACAAACAGTGGCTCGGCCTTCGCGGGCAGACTCTGCGCTTGGTACAGGACCGCGAGGTTGTTCAGGCTCTCGGCGTAGGCAGTGTGCTTCTCACCGAGGACGGCTCGGCGAAGGGCCAGGGCTTTCTCTGCCGGTTCCGCGGCCTTCTGGTACTCGCTGCGGTCGCGGCTCCGAACCGACTCCCCCGTTAGTCGGACGGCTTCGTCGAGATCGGCCCGCAGTTTCTCCGTCAGTCCGGCCCGGAGTTCCACATCCTCCAGATCCAACTGGGCATCCGTTGTGCGCCAGTGTGATTCGCCGTGGAGTTGTTTGCGGGCGGCCAGGGCTTTCTTCCCGTACTCCCGTGCGGCCGGGAAGTCCTCGGCCTGGAGGCACAGGTCCATCAGCCAGGCGAGTGATGCGGCCACATCAGTGTGCGCGTCCCCGAACACGTCCCGCTCGATCGCCAGACTTTTCCCGACGGCCGCACGGGCCTCGGCCAGTTTGCCCTCACTCTGGAACTTGCCCGCTTCCTTCTCGAGGCGGTCGCGGGTCTTGATCTTTACTTGCTGATCGGGGGTCAACTTCGGGGGTTGGGACGGCGTCGGTTGGGCGACCGAGGACGGTTCGCCGAGGGCCACCAGCAGGCAGGACACGAGCAGGAGGGCGATCCGGAACATGCGGTGGCTCCCGGTAAGCTGGCTTGTGGGGGTGACGTGTGGCGCCGAGCCCGTTCCCGGATCGCCCCGGATGTTCCCCCGACTCCAGTCAATGATACGAACCCCAGACACAGATGTGACACGTCCAGCCAGTGGGCGACCCACGGTGAGGCGGGCCGACGGCCTCACCGCCGGTAGGCGACGCCGCGGAACACCGACAGCTTGCGGTCGCGGAGCTGCTGCCGCAGTTGGTCGAGCTTGTACTCGGCCGCGGCGACCGGGTCTTCCTCCGCCGACCGCAGCGGTATCGTCTGCCGCCGCGGCTCGTCGCGGCCGAGCCAGATGAGCGTGGTGGGCGGCAGCGGCGGCAGTCCGGCGGCCGGGCTGCCCGGCGTGCTGTCGGCCGCGCCCGCGAGTCGGCTGCCGACGAGCAGTTCCAAATCCTCCAGCGCGTCGGCGGACTCGGCGGCGCACACCAGCACGAACTCGGTGCCGGGCACGCCCGGTTCCAGCGCGGCCAGCCTCCCCTCCGCCGCCGGGAACACCAGCCGCGTGTAGCCGTCGGCCGGGGACGGCCGCACCGGCAGCGCCTTCACCTTCCCCTTCGCGTTGCCGTGCAGCAGCACCGCGTGGTGGCCGGGCGGGACGCGGGCGATCACCTGCACGCGGTCGCCGACCGGGTCGAGCGGCAGCGCCGCCGGCAGGTCGAGCGTCCGCCCGCCGCGCGAGACGAACACCTCCAGCGCCACCGGCGCGGCCGGCTCCGGCTTCCGCGGCACACCCGGATCGGTCCCCTGACGTGGGGAGAACAGCCCGCCCGCGGCGGTCACCAGCAGGCCGACGAGCAGTACCGCCGCGACCGCCCCGCCGGCGAGCCGGGCCAAGCGCTTCGGCCGCGTGAGGAAGCGGTCGAGCGCGTCCGCGAAGTCGTCCGCCCGGGCGTACCGGTCGGCCGGGTTCGCGGCCATCGCCTTGAGGCAGATGTCGCGCAGCCCGCGCGGGGTGCCCGGCTCGTCGAGCGCCGCGCGGTCGAACGCGCACCGCCCGGCGAGGGCGAGCGTGTCGGTCACGGTCGCCGCCTGGAACGGGGCGCCCCCGGTGAGGAGGAAGTACAGCACGCCGCCCAGCGCGAACACGTCCGACCGCGGGCCGACGGCCGCGTCTTCCCCTCGCGCCTGCTCCGGGGCCATGAACGCGGGCGTGCCGCCGATCACCCGCTCGCCGCTGTCGTCCCACGCGTGCCGCAGCCGGGCCATGCCGAAGTCGATC
>JAYUBA010000081.1:0-8899 GCA_043741075.1 Frigoriglobus sp. | reverse complement strand
TCCGCTTCGAGCCGCCGACGGTTCCCGCGGCCGTACAGCCGGTTCTCCGGGTCCGCGGTCACGGTCGCGGCGTCGCCGGTCGCGCTCTGACGGTAGGTGCGGCTCAACACGACGTAGCGGACGAGTTTCTTCACGCTCCAGTCCTGCTCGAAGGTGAGCGCGAGGTGATCGAGCAGTTCGGGATTGCTTGGAAGCTCGCCGGTGGTGCCGAAGTTGTCCGTGGTGCGAACGATGCCCGCCCCGAACAGCCAGTGCCAGGCGCGGTTCGCGTAGACGCGGGCCGTCAGCGGGTTGTCGCGCGACGCGATCCACTCCGCGAGTTGCACGCGCCCGCTTTGCGCCTTCGGAATGCTCGGCGGCGTGCCGTGAAGCGCGACCGTGAGGAACCCGCGCGGCGCGGGTTCCGTCAGATTGTGGACGTTCCCGCGGACGTGAACCTTCGCGTCTTCGATCACCTTCTCTTCCGCCACCGACATCGTGAGGTCGCGCTTCGGGCCGCCCTCGGTGAGCCGCTTCAGCTCGGCTTCGAGCGCCTTCACCTCATCAGCCGCTTGCGGCTTCGCGAGTTTGGCGTCGTCCTTCGCCTGCTCCTTCTTGTCGAGCGACAGAAACACCACCGCGTCCGGGCAGACGTGGCCCTTCGTGTCCTCGTTCGAGACGATCACATACGCCTGCCCGCCCTTCTCGAAGCGGTACTCGCCGAGCGAGACGTAGCGGCCGTCGATGGGCGGGTTCTTCTTCATGTCCACGCTCACCGTCTTCTCGCCGTCGGCGCTGAAGACGTGAACCGGCACGGCGTCCGCGCGGTTCGCGCCGGGCGCGTACGCGAGCCGCACCTCGTACTTGCCCGGCGGCACCGCCTCCGGCTGGAAGGTGAGCGTCTTCTCGCCCTTCTTCTCGTCCTTGTCGTGAATGTAGCCGGTGCCGATGTACGTGGTGTTGTGCGTCGAAACCGTCCACTCGCCGACCTTCTTCGCCTGCGCGTCGTCCACCACGATACCGGGCACGTCCTTCACCGCGATCACGCCGCTCGCGATCTTCGGCCCCGCTTTCGCCTTCGCCGCGGTCACCTGCGCCTGAAGCGCGGCAACCTGCGCATCATGCTTTTTGAGCGCGGCTTCGCGGTCCGCGTCGGCCGGGAGCGGCACTTCGAGCCACTTGGAGACGTTCGCGTGTTCCATCGACTTCGCGTTCCGCAGAATGCCGGCGAGCGCGTAGTAGTCCTTCGTCGGGATCGGGTCGAACTTGTGGTCGTGGCACCGCGCGCACGTCACGGTTTGGCCGAGGAAGCCCTTCGTGATGACATCGAGTTGCTCGTCCACGACATCCATGCGGAGTTGCTTCTTGTCCTGCTCTTCGAGGTTGGTGTTGCCGAGTGCGAGGAACGTGGTCGCGGTGAGCTGGCGGGCGCGATCGGTGCCGTCGGTTGAAGGGAGCAGGTCGCCGGCGATCTGCTCGCGAATGAAACGGTCGAACGGCACGTCCGCGTTGAACGCGTCGATGACGTAGTCGCGGTAGCGCCACGCTTCTTTGAAGACGAAGCCGCGAAGTGTGACGGACTCGGCGTAGCGGGCCACGTCGAGCCAGTGCCGGCCCCACCGCTCGCCGAACGCGCGCGACGCGAGCAGCTTATCGACCAGTTTTTCGTACGCGTCCGCGGCCTTGTCGGTGACGAACGCATCGACCTCTTCCGGTGCCGGCGGCAGGCCGGTGAGGTCGTAGTAGAGTCGGCGGACGAGCGTCGCGCGGTCCGCTTCGGGTGCGGGCTTCAGCCCCTTCGCTTCCAGCTTCGCGAGGACGAAGTTGTCGATCTCGTTTGTGATTTGAGCGTTGTGATTTGTGATTTGCGGCACTCGGTGCCGCTGCGGGAGCTGGTACGCCCAGAACTTCCGCCCCTCTTCGACGGTGAGGCCGACTTGCCGCTTCGGAGTAACCGCGGTGTCGCCGCGCGGGTCCGGGGCACCCATCGCGATCCACTTCTCGAAGTCCGCGACGACCGCGTCCGGGAGCTTGCCCTTCGGCGGCATCTGCACGTCGCCGTCGTACTTCAGCGTTTTCAGGAGGAGGCTGTCTGTCGGCTTGCCGGGCACGAGCGCCGGGCCGGTGTCGCCGCCCTTCAACACGCCGTCGCGCGAATCGAGGTAGAGGTTGCCTTTGAGCTTCTTGGCCTTCTGCGCGTCCGCGGAGTGGCACCCGGCGCAGTGCCGCGTGAGCGCCGGCCGAATCTTCTTCTCGAAGAACTCGACGGCTTGCGGGTCGGGCGGCTTCGCGGGGTCGGCCGCGACCGCCCGCGGCGCGATCGGTGTGACGAGTAGGACGGCGAGGAGTGCGGCGAGCGTGGCGGCAGCGAATCGCATCGCGAATACCCAGGCAGCGCGGGCGAACCGTGAGCGCGTAGTCGAATATCTATTATGCCGAATCGCCCGGCGAACACATCCTGAATCCCGCGAACCCGCGCCGCGGACGCGGTTCACTTCTTCGGCTTCTTCAGCGCGGCGAGCAACGCCGGTTCCTTCTGGAGGGCGACCACCTCCGCCGCGGTCAGCGCGCGGTCGAACACGGCGAACTCGTCGATGAGGCCGATGTAGTTGACCGCGACGTAGATACCGGCCTTGTCGATGTCCCAGCCCATCGCGATCGCCTTGCCCTTCACCTGGCCGAGGCGCTTGCCGTCGATGTAGAGCGACGTGACCGCGTCGTCCTTGCCGGTGTCGAGGTTCTCCCAGGTGATGACGACGTGGTGCCACTCGCCGGCCTTCCACCCGATCTTCGGCACGCGCACCATCGGCGCGTTCGGGTCGTCCTCGCCCACGCCCTTCTTCCCTTCGGGGATCGCCGGGAACGCCCCGTGCCGCAGGTCGCGCGGCTTCGCGTCGTTGAAGTCGAACCACAGGCCGCCGTTGTTCGCGCCCTTCTGGGTGATCTGCACCGGGTCGCAGAAGCCGGTCTTCAGCATCGTATCGGGGTCGGTCTTGCACCACATCGAAACGGACCCGCCCCAGCCGTCCGCCTTGTACGCGACGTTCCCCTTCGCCGGCACGAAGATGCGACCGTTCTTCGGCAGCACGTCCGAGACTTCCAGCGAGCCTTTTGTAATGGCCTTGTCCTTCGAGACGCGGAACGCCTTGTCGGAGAACCCCTTCTCGACGACGTACTTGCCGTTCTCGGTGGGGTGGTTGGTGCGCGTGTCGAAGGTGAGCTGCCCGCCGCCGAAGTCGCCCTTCACCTCGTCGTCGAACGACGCGTAGAAGGTGACCGCCTTGCGGACGGCTTTTTCCTGGGCGTCATCGGCAAAGGCCGGGAGCGCGAGAGCGAACAGAGTGAGGAAGGCGAGGCAGCGGGAGAGCATGGGAGACTCCGGGGGAGGAACGCAGAAGAGAAGTCGCGTCGATGCCGATGTCTTCCGGCTTTGCGACCGGCAGGTGAGCGGACGCGTTCATGGCGGTTCCGAGGGCGGGGAGGCACCCGGCGAGCGCGGCGGCCCCGGCGGCGCGTTGTAGGTCGCGGCGGGACGGGTTCGGCCCCGGCCTAAGGTCGTCCGGTTGTGCGGGATGTATGGGCGTCAACGGTCTCGCGCTCCGCAACACCATACACGCTCGGAACCCCAATTGATAGCCGCCGAAGGGCGACGGCGGACTATTCCCGCCGGGCACCGGCTCGGCTACCATGCACGACGGGTCGGAACCGGTTCAGCGGTAGGAGTGCCGCGTCGCGTCGTTCGCCCTTGACCCAGAGACGGCCTATGCCCGAAACCCTCGTCAGCGTCCTCGCCCGCGTCGGCGCGCTGCCGTCGGCGGCCAAGGTGCTCCTACTGATCTGTGTGATGCCGCCGGCGCTGTTCCTGCTGGAGCGCCTGTTCCCGGCCCGGCCGCGGCGGTCGGTGTCCCGGCGAACCTTCTTCGTGAACCTGGGCTACTGGTTCTTCAACCCGCTGTTCACCCAGTTGGTGTCGAAGTCGGCCGTGGGGCTGGTGTTCCTCGCGCTGTTCCTGTTGATCGGGTGGCCGGTGGACGACTCCTTCCTGGACGGGTACGGCCCGCTGTCCCGCCAGCCGCTGTGGCTCCAGGCGGTCCAAATCCTGCTGCTCGCCGACCTCATCGACTACTGGACCCACCGCTGGTTCCACGTGACCCGCGCGTGGCGGTTCCACGCGATCCACCACAGCCCGGAGGAGATGACGTGGCTCGCGTCCGCCCGGATGCACCCGGTCAACGACTTCGTGACCCGCGTGTGCCAATTGGTGCCGATCACGCTGATGGGGTTCTCGGTCACGGGCGTGCTGGTGATCGTGCCGTACCTGGTGTTCTACGTGATCCTGCTGCACTCGAATTTGAAGTGGGACTTCGGCCCGCTGCGGTGGGTGTTCGTGAGCCCGCTGTACCACCGGTGGCACCACACCACCGACCCGGAGGGGCTGGACAAGAACTTCGCCGGGCTGTTCCCGATCTGGGACATCCTGTTCGGGACGGCGCACTTCCCGCGGCGCGAGCCGACGAGGTTCGGGGTGAACCACACCCCGCCGCCGGAGTCGCTGTGGGGCCAACTACTGTACCCGTTCCGCCGCCTCGCGCCGCAGCGCGGGGCGCATAGCCCCCCGGCCCGCCCCGGCGAACCCGGCGCGTGAGCGCCGGGCTACTGTTTCTGTCCCTCTCCCCTTGCGGGAGAGGGCGGCGAGTCTTCGAGCCGGGTGAGGGGGCGCTGAGCTATGCTGACGATTGTGAAGCTATCTTGACAGCCGAAGCTCTACCCCTCTCCCAGCTCGAAGACTCGCCACCCTCTCCCACAAGGGAAGGGGGCGAAGAGCAAACGCTCACACCCGCTCGCGGAAGCCGTGCATCTTCCCGAATCCGTCGCGGGCGGAGCCGTTCACGTCCTCCCAGCGCGGGTCGTCCGCGGCCCGCTGGCGCTCCCACGCGGCCCGCAGTTGCGGCTCGGCCTCGTCGAACGATTCGGTCGGGTGGTCCGCTTCGGACCGCAGCCCGAACCGGTACGCCTTGGTCGCCTTCTCGTCGGTCAACACCTTCGCGTGCCGCCGCTCCGCCAGCCACTCGCGAATCCAGTTGTCCTCGGTGGTCGGGTCGATCAGCTCGCCGACGCCCTTGCCGGCGAACCCGCCGGCGACCGCGCCGAGGACGGTGCCCAGGATCACGCCCGGCGGCCCGAGGGCGATGCCGATGGCCGCGCCGGTCGCGGCCCCGCCGAGCGCCGCCCCGATGCCGGTCTCGATCGGGTGCGACCCCGGCGCGTCGGTGAGCGGGTCCGGGTTCCGCGGGCCGTACGGCGGCAAGTCCACCGATTTCTTGTCGTCCTTCTTCGCGCTCGCTTCGGTCTTGTCGGTCACAGGAGTGCTCCAGTTAGGATGAAGATGCGCCCGCGGTCGCGTGTTCCTCGACGGGCTTCAGGTTCGACGCCGCGGGACCGTGTTGGACCCCGCCGGTGCAGGTGAAGCGCGACCCGTGGCACGGGCAGTCCCACGTCTTCTCGCCGGGGTTCCACTGCACGACGGCACCCAGGTGCGGGCACGCGGCCGACATCTCGTGGACGGTGCCCCTGTCGTCCCGGTACACGGTGTCCCAGTAGAGCGCGGGCGGGACGTACCCCGGCGGAACCTCCAGCGCGACCGCGTACGTCAGGTACGCCGCCACCTTTAAGTGCATCGTCACGCCGGAGTCGAACGGCGCGCCGGTGGCGACGACCAGCGCGTCCGCGGTGACCGTGTTGCCGGCCGCGGTGTGCGCCACGCACGGCGACCCGCTCTCCACGCTCACCACCCGCTGAAGTAGTTCCGCAATAGGTGTGCCGGAAGCGGCGACAGGCCGGGGAACGCCCCGGCCTGTCGCGAGTGACGAGTTCTCTTCCCACTTACGGGATGATGAGTTCCCGCCGGGCCGGGTTCACGGTCGAGACGTGGGCCACGGGGAACAGCCGGAAGCTCGGGCCGCGGCCGACCAGCGCCCCGCCGATCGCGGTGGCCATCGACAGCAGGACGCCGACCAGGGCCGCCCACGACGCGCCGACTGCGGCCTGGTGCGCCCGCTCTTGGGCCGCCGGGTCGTTGGCGACCTCGCGGGCCTTGTTTGGATCGACCGACGCCTTCGCGGTGTCGATCCGCTCCTGCGACACGCCGGCGTTGCGGGCCGCCTGCTCCCAGTTCGGGGCGCTCTGCACCTCCGGGCTGTTCTGCACCACCATCGCCCCGCCGACCAGCGCGAAGTACCCGGCCCGCACGCCCATCCCGACCAGGCCGACCGAGATGGTGACGACCACGGCCCACGTCATAATGCCGTACAGGACGGCTTCCCGCTCGGTCTCGCCGGCAGTCAGTTGGGCCGCCACCCACCCGCCGATGAACAGCGAGGCGATGACGCTGAGCAGGACGGCGATCAGCGCGGCGGTGCCCACCGCGTTCGCCCGGACGCCCGCTTCGGTCAGCGTCAGGCCGATGGCGGCGAAGAACAGGGTGAACACGAGGTTGGCCGCGATCGCGGTGACCGCCCCGGCCAGAACCGCGGGCCACGAGATGCGGCTGCGGACGCCCGCCACGTCCTCCACCTTCGCGGGGCCTTCTCCGGCTGCCATGTCATATCTCCTTAGAGTGAGGGTGCGAGTCGCGCCACCATCGGGCGACGACGTGTGCCGATGGTGACGGCGACCGACGGATATGCACGGGGCGTGCCGCCGGTGCGGGGAGAAGCCGCTTGCGGCTTCGCGGGCGGTGCGCGCTTCCCGCGAAGCCGCAAGCGGCCCGCGCGCCTCTTCCGCCCTCTTCTCTTCAAGGAGGGGGGAAGGTTCTTCCGACGCTTGGTACAGAATTCGCTTCCAGAATCCCCTTGGCCGGAAGCCGTTTCGTATGAGGAACTTCGATATGCGTGTGTGGCCGGGCCGCCCGTACCCGCTCGGAGCGACGTGGGACGGCGCGGGCGTGAACTTCGCCCTGTTCAGCGAGAACGCGACCGCGGTCGAACTGTGCCTGTTCGACGGACCCGCGCGGGTCGAGCGCCGTGTCCCGCTGCGCGAGTGTACCGACCAGGTGTTCCACGCGTACCTGCCGGACATACTCCCCGGCCAACTCTACGGGTTCCGCGTGACCGGCCCGCACGAGCCGGAGAAGGGTCACCGGTTCAACCCGCACAAGCTCCTCTTCGACCCTTACGCGAAGGCCGTCGGCCGCGGCCTGACGTGGTCCGACGCGTTGTTCGGGTACGCCATCGGCGAGGAAGACACGACGATCGACGCCCGCGACAGTTCGGCGTTCGCCCCGCTCGCGGCCGTCGCCGAGACCGCGTTCACCTGGGGCGACGACCGCCCGCCGGCGCGCCCGTGGCACGAGACGCTCATCTACGAGTTGCACGTGAAGGGGTTCACGCAACTCATGCCGGACGTGCCGGAACACCTGCGCGGCACTTACGCGGGCGTCGGCTCCGAAGCCGCCGTGCGGCACCTGAAGGAGCTGAACGTCACCGCGGTCGAACTGCTCCCGGTCCACTACCGCATCGACGACCGGCACCTGATGGAGAAGGGGCTGAGCAACTACTGGGGGTACAACACGCTCGGCTTCTTCGCGCCGGACCCGCGGTTCAGTTCCGCCCCCGGCGACCCGGCGTCCGCGATCCGCGAGTTCAAGACGATGGTCCGCACGCTGCACGCGGCCGGCATCGAGGTGATCCTGGACGTGGTGTACAACCACACCGCCGAGGGGAACCAGAACGGCCCGACGCTCTCCTGGCGCGGGGTCGATAACGCGAGCTACTACTTCCTCTCACCGGACAGCCCGCGGCACTACATGGACTTCACCGGGTGCGGGAACAGCCCGAACATGCAGCACCCGCGCGTGCTGCAACTCATCATGGACAGCCTCCGCTACTGGGTGGAGGTGATGCACGTGGACGGGTTCCGGTTCGACCTCGCGCCCACGCTCGCGCGCGAACTCGCCGAGGTCGATAAGCTCGGCTCGTTCTTCGACATCATCCACCAGGACCCGGTGCTGAGCCGGGTGAAGCTGATCGCGGAGCCGTGGGACATCGGCCCCGGCGGGTACATGGTGGGCAACTTCCCGATCGGGTGGACCGAGTGGAACGGCGAGTACCGCGACGCCGTGCGCGCGTTCTGGGCCGGCCGCGACGTGCCGACCGACCTGCTCGCGCACCGCCTCACCGGGTCCGGCGACCTGTACGAGCGGACCGGCCGGCGGCCGTACGCGAGCGTCAACTTCGTCACCTGCCACGACGGTTTCACCCTGCGCGACCTCGTGAGTTACGAGCAGAAGCACAACGAGGCCAACGGCGAGGAGAACCGCGACGGGTCGAGCGAGAACCACAACTGGAACGGCGGGAGCGAGGGGCCGACCGACGACCCGAAGGTGACCGCGCGGCGCGGCCGGCAGCGGCGGAACCTGCTCGCCACCGTGTTGTTCAGCCAGGGCGTGCCGATGCTCCTCGCGGGCGACGAGATCGGCCACACGCAGCGCGGCAACAACAACACGTACTGCCAGGACAACGAGCTGACGTGGCTCGAATGGGCGCGGGCCGATCGCGACTTCCTCGCGTTCGCGCACGCCGTCACGCAACTGCGGGCCGAGCACCCGGTGCTGAAGCGGCGCACGTTTTTCCAGGGGCGGCCGATCCGCGGGGCGGGCGTGGCCGACGTGTCCTGGTTCAAGCCGAACGGGGGCGAGCTGACCGACGCCGAGTGGACGACGCCGCACAAGGCCCTGGGGATGCGGCTGGCCGGCGACCTGATCCGCGAGACCGACGACCGCGGCGACCCGATCGCGGGCGACACGCTGCTGGTGCTGATGAACGCCGACGCGAAGGCGGTCCGGTTCGTCCTCCCCGCGACGCACGCGGACCACGTGTGGGAACGGGTGCTCGACACGGCCGACGACCGGAAGCCGCACGCG
>JAYUBA010000080.1:0-2711 GCA_043741075.1 Frigoriglobus sp. | reverse complement strand
GAAGGAAGACGAGAAGACGCGCGAGCGGTACAAGGGGGTGGAAGCGTTCCTCACCGCCCGGCGGCTGGTCGAGGCCGGCGTCGGCTGCGTCACGCTGTCCATCGGCGGGTGGGACACGCACGGCCAGAACTTCCAGACGCTCAAGAAGCAACTGCCGATCGTGGACCGCGGCATCGCGAACCTGATCTCCGACCTGCACGACCGCGGGATGCAGGACGACGTGGTGACGGTGATGTGGGGCGAGTTCGGCCGCACCCCGAAGGTGAACATGAACGCGGGCCGCGACCACTGGTCGCCGGTGATGAGCGCGATGGTCGCCGGCGGCGGGCTGAAGATGGGGCAGGCGGTCGGCGCCAGCACCGCGAAGGGCGAGCGCCCCAAGGACAACCCGCTGAGCGTGCCCCGCGTCCTCAGCACCATCTACGGCGTACTCGGCATCGACCCCGCGCAGACGTTCCCGAACGGGGCCGGCCGCCCGATGTACGTCCTCGACGAGCGCGACCCGGTGAAGGAACTCGTCGGCTGAGTTCGGTTGTAGGACAGGCTTCCAGCCTGTCCCGTTTGGACAGGCTGGAAGCCTGTCCTACAAGAGGTCCGCGTCCACATGCCCGCCATACGGTCGCTCGCGGTCGCCCTCGTCGCCGGTTTCGGTTTCCTCGCTAATCGAAGCGACGACCGGCGGAAAGTACGGGGGCCGCGAGATGGCCCTGTCCGACACCGACGGCCAGACGCTGAAATTGACCTGGGTCCGCTGACGCGATCACCACGCGACCCGTGACCGTACACGCCAACGCGGCGATCCTCGCCACCGACTACAACCGAACCCGCCGCGTTCACACACCACCGATTGGGGTTCTTCCCATGACCCGCTCGCTGCTCGCGCTCCTCACCCTCGCCGCGCTCGGCGCGGCCGGCTCCGCCGCCGAGTCGCCCGTTACCACGATCACCGCGTACCCGCCGAAGATCGCCCTCAAGGGCACCGACGACGCCCCGCAACTCGTCATCACCGGGACGCGGGCCGACGGCCGGCCGGTCGATCTCACCGGCGTCGCCACCTACAGCGTGTCCGACGCGACGGTCGCGCGCGTCGATACGACCGGCCGCGTGTTCCCGCTCGCCAACGGCACCGCGGAGGTCACCGCGACCGTCGAGGGCAAGACGGTCAAGGTGCCGCTGACCGCCGAGCAGATGGACGCCCCGCTCCCGCTCAACTTCACGAACCACGTCGTCCCGATCTTCACCAAGCTCGGGTGCTCGTCCGGCGGGTGCCACGGGAAGATCGCGGGCCAGAACGGCTTCCGCCTGTCGCTGCTCGGCTTCGACCCGGCGTTCGACTACGACAACCTGCTGAAGGAGACGCGGGGCCGCCGCGTGTTCCCGGCCGCGCCCGAAAAGAGTCTCGTGCTGACGAAGGCGACCGGGGCCGTGCCGCACGGCGGCGGCAAGAAGATGGACCCGGCCGGCGAGGAGTTCAAGATCGACCGCCGGTGGGTCGCGTCCGGCGCGCCCTTCGGCCGCCCGACGGACCCGACCGTCGCGAAGATCAGCGTCTACCCGGACGCCCGCGTCGTGGACCGCCAGAGCCGGCAGCAGCTCGCGGTGTACGCCCACTTCACCGACGGCACGGTCGAAGACATCACCCGCCGCACGCAGTTCGAGAGCAACGACACCGACATCGCGACCGTGAGCGAGAGCGGGGTGGTGAGCACGCTCGGCATCACCGGGCAGGCCGCGGTGATGGCCAGGTTCAACGGCAACGTGACCGTGTTCCGCGCGACCGTGCCGCGGCCCGGCGCGGCGGCCAAGTTCGACTTCAAGGGGCAGACCGCGGTGGACACGTTCACCGCGAAGAAGTGGAAGGAACTCGGCATCGCGCCGTCCGACCTGTGCTCCGACGAGGTGTTCGCCCGCCGCGTGTACCTGGACATCACCGGCACGCTCCCGGACGCGAAGACCGTCGCCGCGTTCGCCGCCGACACGGACGCCGCGAAGCGCGACAAGTTGGTGGACGCGCTGCTGGAGACGCCGGAGTACGCGTACTTCTTCGCGAACAAGTGGGCCGACATCCTCCGCGTCAAGCGGCGGAACCTGCCGAACCGCGCGTACGGCACGTTCGCGTTCCACACCTGGATTCGCGAAGCGGTCGCCGCCGACAAGCCCTACGACGAGTTCGTTCGCGACATCCTCGTGGCCATCGGCGACGAGTCGAAGTCGCCGGCGACCGTGTGGTACAAGGAGGTGAAGACGCCGGAGAACTTCGTGGACGACGTGAGCCAGGTGTTCCTCGGCCAGCGGCTCGCGTGTGCGCAGTGCCACCACCACCCGTTCGAGAAGTGGACCCAGGACGACTACTGGGGGTTCGCCGCGTTCTTCGGCCGCGTCGGCTTCAAGGCCGTGCAGACGCCCGGCGTCTCCAACCAGAACCAGCAGAACCAGAAGCAGATCCTGTTCGTGAAGTCCAGCGGCAGCGTGCAGAACAAGCGCACCGGCGGCACGTCGCCGATGAAGGCGCTCGACAGCGACCCGATGACCGCGACGAGCGACGAGGACCCGCGGGCGAAGTTCGCCGACTGGATGACCGCGCCGAAGAACCCGTTCTTCGCGAAGGCGGTCGCCAACCGGTACTGGGCGCACTTCTTCGGCCGCGGCATCGTGGACCCGATCGACGACATGCGCGTGACCAACCCGCCGTCGAACCCGGAACTGCTCGA
>JAYUBA010000079.1:0-25879 GCA_043741075.1 Frigoriglobus sp. | reverse complement strand
CCGCTGTTCACCGCGTGGCCCAAGGACACCAAGCCGGACGCGGTCCTGTTCATCACCGGCCAGACCTACGGCTACCTCCAGCCGTGCGGGTGCAGTCGGCCGCAACTCGGCGGACTGGAGCGCCGAGCGAACCTCGTCAAGTCGCTCAAGGACAAGGGCTGGCCCGTCACCGGCGTCGATCTGGGCGACATCCTCCCCGTGGCCGGTGCGATCCCGGAGCAGGTGGTACTGAAGTACGCCACGACCATGCCGGCGCTCCGCGACATGGGCTACGTCGCGGTCGGGCTGGGCCGGGCCGAGTTCGGGAACGGGCTGTACCAACTGCTCGATCAGTACGCCGGGAAGAAGGAGCAGGCCCCGTTCACGCTCGGCGGGAACGTCGGGGGCGGACGCGGCGGCAAGGTCACACCGCGCGAGAGCGCGTTCCCCGGCGTCGGCCCGCGCGCAATGATCGGGGCGGTCGAAGTGGTCGAGGTCGGGGGCGTGCCGGTGGGGGTCGCGAGCGTCGTCGGGCCGTCCGTTCAGAAGGCGGTGGCCGCGCTCGGCCCGAAAACGCTCGTCGGGTTCACGGTCGAGAAGGACGCGCTAACAGCGGCCACCAAGGAACTCGACGCGCACGCGAAGAAGCCGGTTCTGAACGTCCTGCTCTACCAGGGTACGGTGGTGGAAGCGAAGCAGGCGGCCAAGGACTGGCCGCAGTTCCGCGTGGTCGTGTGCCTGTCGGACGACTCCGAACCGCCGGCCGACGCGGACACCGTCGCCCGGCCGAACGCGCCGAGCGCGCTCGTGGTCCGCGTCGGGCACAAGGGCCGCTACGTCGGCCTCGTCGGCGCGTTCAAGACGGCCGACGGGGGGATCGACCTGAAGTACCAACTCGTGCCGCTGGGCGAGGAGTACGTCACCCCCGGCACGGAGGAGCAGGCCCGCAAGGCGAACCCGGCGCTTCAACTGCTGGAAGAGTACGCCGAGGGGGTCACGTCCCGCAACCTGCTCGCGAAGTTCCCGGTCGGGCCGCACCCGGCGCAACTCGCCCAGCCCAAACGGAACCTCACGTTCGTCGGGTCCGAGGCGTGCGCCAAGTGCCACGCGGCGGAACACAAGCAGTGGGGCGCGTCGAAACACGCGCACGCGTTCGATGCGCTGGAAAAGGTCGCCAAGCGGCCCGCCGGGCGGCACCGGGACGGGGAGTGCGTGGTGTGCCACACCGTGGGCTTCGGGTACACGGGCGGGTACCGCGACGAACTGACCACCCCGGCGCTGCGGCACGTCGGGTGCGAGACCTGTCACGGGCCGGGGAGCGGTCACGCCGCCGACCCGAAGGACGCGAAACTGCTGGCGCTCCAGTCGCCGTGGCGCCGCGACGCGGGGGACCGCCTTCCGGACCCCGCCGCGATGACGGCGGTCGGGAAGTACGCGCCCGCCGACCGGGGGGCGCTGCTGAAGCCCAGCCAACTGCGGGCGGTGTCGGGCGTGGCGCAGGCGTGTACCACGTGCCACGACGGCGATAACGACCCGCGGTTCGACCTGTTCACCTACTGCCGCGGGTCGCCCACCCGGCGGTGAAGAAGTGACCGGCGTCACTTGCCGTTGCCGTCGGACTTGGTCTTGCTGTTGGTCTTGCCGAGAATCTTCCCGGCCGCGTTGTTGGTGTTGGTCTTTTCGAGCTGCTCGCGGGTCTTCGCCCGCTTCTCGCTGAACTCGAAGTACACCGGCGCGACGATGATGACCGCGGCCGGGATCCACAGGCAGAAGATGGTGGGGAAGAGCATCCAGAAGCTGGCCCGCTGGGCCCGCGCGTCGGCCCGCTGGCGGGTCTCGCTCCGCAGGTGGGTCGAGTACTCCAGGAGCGCGGTGGTGATGTCGTTGCCGAGCCGCTGGCACTGCCCCAGGAGCAGGGCGAAGTTCCGCACCTCGGCCGACTGGGACCGGTCCGCCCACTGCTCGAACGCCGCGTGCAGGTTCAGCAGTTCGGCCTGCCGGCTGACGATCCCCAGTTCCTCGGACAGTTGCGGGAACGAGTCGCGCAACTGGGCGTTCACCCGCTTGAGCGCGGCCGGCAGCCCCTGGCCGGCGAGCAGCGTGATCGAGAGCATGTCCGCGAACAGCGGCAGCCCGCGCTCGATCTCCCTCGTGCGCTCGGCCCCCCGCACCGCCACGTAGACGCGCGGGAGGGAGTACCCGAGCGCGGCGAGAACGGCGCCCGCGCCCACGACGTACACGATTTGGCGCGGTTCGACCACAAGGGCCGCGGCGGCGGCGGCGAACAGGGGAATGAGTACGAAGACCGCCCGCGCCGCGCGGTACTCGGCCAGCGCCTTGGACCCGTACATCCCGGCCCGCGCGAGCAGCGGCGACACCTGCTCCTGGTCCCGCGACCCGCCCGGCAACCCTTCCGACAGCGGGTCGGTCATGTCGCCGAGCAGCAGGTCCGGGTTCGAGTCCCCGCCGGCTTCGGGTCCGGACCGCGTGCGGTCGCGCGCGAAGACGGCCAGCCCGAGCAGGAACAGGATCGCCACCCCGCCCCCCGCGGCGGCCCAACCCCATGCGTCCATCTCAACCCTCCCAGGTGGCGGTCAGTAGTCGATCCGCAACACGCGCCACAGCCACACCATCCCGATCGCCTCGAGCACCGCGCAACCGCCCAGAACCGTCCACCCGGTGGGGCTGTCCAAGAACCCCCGGACGTGTTCCGGCTCGATGAGGACGTAGGCCAGCAACAGCAGCGGCGCGGCACCCCCGATCGCGATGGCCACCACGCGCGCCTGTGCCGTCGCGGCGTAGAACTGCCCGGCGTAATTGTTCCGGTCGCGGACGCTGTCCGCGAGGCGCTCCAACAGCAGGATCAGGTTCCCGCCCGTCTGGGTGTACAGGGCGACCGTCGCGACGAGCAGATCGAAGTCCAGGAGCCGCACCCGTTCGGCCGTGGCCTGAACGGCCCGCGCCGGGGACATGCCGAGCTGCATGAGGGCCGAACAGTGGGCGAAGTGTTCGGCCAGCGGCTGGCTCCCGTGCTTCGCGAAGAAGTCGATCGCCTGCTCCAGCGACTGCCCGGCGCGGACCGACCCGGCGAGCACCCGGAACGCGTCCGGGATCTGCGCCTGGAGCTGCCACCGGTACTGGCGGTAGTAGTAGGCGACCACGGCGAGCGGAACGACCAGCCCGACGACGACCCCGAGCGCGGCGAGGCCGAGTTGGTCCTTCCACAGGTACAACCCGCCGCCGGCCGCCAGCGCCAGCAACAGCATGACCGCGACGACACCCGACGGCGACGCCTCCAGCCCGGAGCGGCGCACCGCCACCTCGAACCACTCGTCGAACCGGCCGCGCGCGCCCGCGGGCGGGGCGGCCGGGGCGAGCGGCGCCCCTCCCAAGTTGACGCCGCTCTCGTCGGCCGACACCAGCCGGCGGTCGCGCGCCTCCTGTCGGGCGCGGGCGACCGAACGGACGGAGAACGCGACGGCCAGAACGGCCGCCGCGACCAGAACAGCGAAAACCGCCTCCAACTCGACCACGGACGGACCCTCCCGTACGGCCGGCGCTCAGGCGTCGGACCAGACGCGCTCGCGGAACAACTCGTCGGGGAGCTCGACCCCCATCGCCCGGAACCGCTCCAGCACCCGCGGCCGGTACCCCGTGGCGTAGAACTCGCCCACCGCGGACCCGTCGATCACCCCGGTCTGGCGGTAGCCGTAAACGTCGCGGACGTCGTAGGGGCTCGGATCGGTCCCCAGTACCTCGGACACGCGCACGAGCTTGCGCAGGCCGCCCTTCAGGCGCGACAACTGGACCACGAGCGTGATCGCCGACGCCACGTAGTACCGGATGACCGGGACCGGCAGATCGAACCCCGCCATCATCACCATCATCTCGAGCCGGGTCAGGGCGTCGCGGGTGTCGTTGGCGTGGATGGTGGTGAGGGAGCCTTCGTGCCCGGTGTTGAGCGCCTGGAGCATGTCCAGCGCCTCGGCCCCGCGCACCTCGCCGACGATGATGCGGTCGGGGCGCATCCGCAGGGCGTTCCGCACCAGTTCCCGTTGCCGAATCTCGCCGCCCCCCTCGACGTTCGAGGTGCGCGTCTCGAGCGAGATGACGTGCCGCTGGCGGAGCCGCAGTTCGGCCGAGTCCTCGATCGTGATGAGGCGCTCGTCGCCGGGGATGAACGCGGACAGCGCGTTGAGGAGCGTCGTCTTCCCGCTGCCGGTGCCGCCGGAGATCAGGATGCTCACCCGCGCCTCGACGGCCGCGCGGAGCAGGTGCAGCACGTCGGCCGGCATGGTCCGGTTCTTCAGCAGGTCGTCGCCGCCCAACCGGACGCCGAACCGGCGGATCGAGAGGACCGGCCCGGTGAGGGAGAGGGGCGGGATGATGGCGTTGACCCGCGACCCGTCCTCGAGCCGGGCGTCCACCATCGGGGACATCTCGTCGGCCCGCCGGCCGACCCGCCCCGCGATCCGCTGGACGAGTTGGAGCAGGTGGGCGTCGTCGTAGAAGCGGACCCCGGTCAGTTCCAACCGCCCGTTCCGCTCCACATAGACCGAGTGGGGACCGTTCACCAAAATGTCGGTGATCGCCGGATCGGTCATAAGCGGGTCGAGTGGCCCCAGTCCGAACACCTCGGACATGACCTCCTCGATCAACCGCTCGCGCTCGACCTCGTTGAGCAGTTCTTGAGCGGAGGCGCAGAGTTGGGTCGCCAGGGCGCGGACCTCGCGCCGGATCCGCTGCTGGTCCCAGCGGTTCAGTTTGGAGAGGTCGAGGGCCTCGACGATCCGCTTGTGGAGTTCGGTCTTAAGGCGGTGGTAACGGGTGTCGAAGTCGTCGGCCGGTTGGCGGGTCGGTGGCATGGTGTTCGCTCACGCCCCTTGGTGTCGGGGCCGGGCCGAGCGTCCCTGCCGGGTTTCATCGGGATCGAATCGCGTTCGTGGCCGGTCACCGGTCCGCGGGTGCCAGGGCCGTCTGGAGTTCGCCGGCGAGCGTGCGCAGCCCCCGCGCGAGCCGGGAGCGGCGTGCGACCTCCGCGAGCGGCCGGGCGTCCCGCAGGGCGACGTTGACCGAGCCGGGGTCGTCGGGCAGCCACGCGCGGATCTTTGTCCGGAGCGAGTCCTCGGCCTTTTTCCAGGGAACCTGCCCGGACTGGCCGTAGCGGTTCGCAACGATCACGAGGTCTTCGACCGGCACCCCGCCCTCCGCGAGCGCCACGACGAACCGCCGGGTGAGTCGAAGACCGGGCGGGTCCAGGCGGGTGACGACCACGACCGCGTCGGCGTGTGTCAGGAGGGCCATGACGCCGGGGCCGGTCCCGTACCCGGCGTCCACCACCGACCACGCGAACGCGGTGCGGAGCAAAATCTGGAAGTCGCGGGCGACCGCCGGGGTGACCACTTCGGGGGTGATCGTGTCCGGCGCGTACGCGAGGACCGAAACCCCACTCTTGTGCGCGACGGCCGCGCCCCGGATCATGCTCACGTCCACCCGCGCGCTCTCGCGGACGAGTTCGGCGACCGAGTACCGGGGGGTCAGATCGAGATCGAGCGCCAGTTCGGGCGTTCCCGTCACGAGTTCGACCAACGAGACCGTCTCGGGGTTCGCGAGTGCGAACGCGAGTCCGCTCGCGACCGTCGTCACGCCCACGCCCGGTTGGGCCGAGGCCACCACCAGAACCCGGCCGCGGGAGTCCGGCACCCGCGCGGCCTTCCGGAGATGGTTCGTCGCGGTCAACAGTCCCTCCCTCAAGCCGTCCGGGTGCCACACGCCGGTGACCCCGAGCGAGGCGGCGGCGGTCGGGTCGGGCACGTTCCCCACCGCGAACACCGGTTGCGATACATTCTCGACGGCCGCGCGGATGAGCGATGAGGTCGCGACCGGATCGGCACCCAGGTACACCACGATCAAATGCGCCTGCGGCTCCCGCGAGAGCCTCAGGCGGAGGTCGGCGAAGGGCACGCAGTCGGTCGCGGCGCACTCGAGCCCGGTCTGGAGGGCGGCCTGGCGCCCGTCGTCGCGGTCTTGGGGGCGGTCCCCCACGAACAACACTCGCATGAGTTTCCGCCCCGTCGTCGCCGACTATTCCGCAAGGCGCACGGCACAAACCGTGCGGTTCCCGGTCCAAAACGCGGGGTGCGGCGACCGGCCCGGGTCGGCCACGATCGAGGGATGGGAAACCACCGCGGGTTGGAGCCGGATGCGAAGCCCGCCCCCGTCCGCGTGCTCGACCGAAACGATCCGTGCCCCCGTCCACCCAGACACCCGGACGTTACCCGTTTCCGGGTCGGCATCGGAGAACAGGGGCCAGATCCGCGGACCGCCGGCCGCGCGGAGGGCCTCTTCGATCGGACCCCGATTTGGGTCCGTCTCGGGCGGGCAATCCGGCGAACCCATAACGTTTACGATATTATGGGCTCCCAGCGAGAATTCGCCACCCCATTTCGCCAAGTCGTCACGGTTCACGCCGGATCGGAACTGGCGGAGTGAGTCCTGGGGTGAACCCCCACCGATCCGGAGGAAGACGGCTACGGCCTCGTCCGGTCGCCGGCGCGGCCCCCCCAGGACCACCTCGAACTCGGGGATGCCGTCGCTCCCGCGCTCGAACCGGCCGCTCGCCGGGTCGAACCGCCATTCGTCCCGACCGCGCCGCCACTCGGGTTCCCACTCGCCTTCGGAAAGGCCCTTGCGGGCGAGAGACAAGCCGATCGGCATGAGCGGAACCGGGTTCTCCCCCTGCGGGCTGAACCCGACGACGTGCCAGTCGAGCAGCGCCGTCGCCCGCCCGCGCACGTCCCGGGTCGATGATCGACCGCCCAGGGGCGCGCGGAGCGGCGAGCGCCCGAGCGTGACGCGGACGGCGTTGACCCGATCCCCCGCCCACTCGTGCGGGTGCCCCCCGACCGGGCGGAACGCGGCCAGGGGCCGGTCCTGGGAGCCGAAGACGATGTCGCCGTCCGGGTGGTTGTCGGGGTTCCGGTCCAGACCCAGCGCCTCGCCTTGCGAGAAGTTGGCACGCGCGAGGGCGATCGCGGCGGCCCGCGCCCGGTCCAGTCGCGCCGCGGCCCGATCGGGATCGGACAGGAGGAGGTCGTCGCTGACGAGCGCGGCGGCGGCGGCGAGCGCGGCGGCGTCGGCCCCGTTTTGGACCTCCACTTTGGAGTCCCGGAGCAAGGCGACGTAGACGACCAGACCGACCACGAGGAGAACGACAGGGACCGCGAGAAGGGTCGCGACGCTGATCGCACCGGACCGGCGGGCGACAGAGGACGAAGTCATGGCGATTCCCCGCGAGAACGGACAGGGGCGCGACGTATCGGGCGCCGGGGATTGTCCCCGGCACCCGCCGCGGGGAAGTCTACTTCCGAATCGTCGTGTACTTCGCCGCCTCCGCCGCGGCTTTCTTCTTATCATCGCACGACTTGCATTCCTTCTCCCCGGTGGCGCTGGGCAGGCGGAAGTTGTAGCCGGCCTGTTGGGTCTCCCCTTGCGCCCCTCTCGGCGCGGCGGAACTCCCTTGCGACGCGCCGCCAGCCGGTTTCACGGATTGCGGCTCCGCCGGAGCGGCGGGCGCGGCCTGGGGGGCACCTGGGAACACAGTGTACCCGGCCTCGCTCACCCCCGACAGGTGTTGGATCTTGATCGGCGGGACGATCGGGGCGCTCGGGCGCAGGGGCGGGGGCGTGACTTGGAAGATCCGGACGAGATCTTCGGTTCCGATCGTGCGAACGCCCTTGCCCATCTCGTCGATCCGCTGGTCCTCATTGGCGTACTCCTTGCTACTCGGGTCGGAGTACGAGCCGTTGGTCTTGGCCGGCGCGGAGCCGGGTTGGAGGCTGAGTTGCCCGTGCGCCTGGGCGAACTCGATGAGCGCGGCCCGGTACGGGTTCGCCTGGAGGGTGAAGTGCAGCGGCTTGTCGTCCGGGTCGGCGGCCATCATGCTCCACAGGATGTTCCGCTTCATCACCACCTTACACCCGCGGGCGATGCAGGCGGTGCGGAGCTCGTCCCGGTCCCCGCTTTCGACCTTGGTGGTCAGGAACAGGTCCACGTACTCACCCACCCGGAGGACGCCGCCCGCGGCCTTGTCCTTTGGGACCGAGACGTTCACCCCGCGCGTGCCCGGCTCGAGTTGTTTGCTGAGCGACTCCGGCAGTCCGGCGTCCTCGAACTGGTCCTTGAACAGAATGGTGTCGGCCACGAGGTTCTGGCGGACAACGCGCAGGTGCGCGGCGCTCGCCATCGGCTGCATCAGCTTGTCCTTCCAGTTGGTGCCGAACCGGTCGCTGAGGGCTTTTTCCTCCTCCGGGCGGAGGTCCCGGACGTACACCTGATCGACGGTCACGGTGATGTTCTCGAACAGATTGACCCTGGAAGCGAGGATCTTGGTGGCCGGCGGTTTCTCCGGCGCCGGCGCCGCGGCCTTCGGGTTGAACAGCCCGGCGGATTTCGCGACCGACACGGCGACGAAAGCGACCAGGAGGCCGAGGGCCAGGACGAAAACGGTACTCGCACGCATGGATGGACCCTGTTGGGGTTCGGCGGTCGGTGGCAGCGGGGCGCGGCTCACCGCGGTTGCGGGCCAGGCGTCCTGCCACCACCCCGTGGGGTGGGTCTCGATCAGTTCGTTGCGGAGCCTCGCGCCTACTGGCGCTGCACGACCGTCCGGCCGATGAGTTTCTCGGTCCGGGCGGTCGGGACGAACCGGGTCGCGGTGGCGTACCGGACTTCGAGTTCGACGCGGACTTCGATCAGCCCCAGGTGGCGACCGCGCGGGGGAGCGCGACCGCTCTCCCGGCTTTTGCCGTCGCCTTCCCCATCATCGTGGTCCGCGCTGTCTTTTTGATCTTCGTGGTCTTCGTCCCCAGTGCGATTGGCGTCATGCCCGCAGATCGGGGTGATGTGGATGGTGGCGTGTTTCGCGCGGTCGGGGCCGAGAACCGCGCGAACCGCCTCCTCGATCTGCTCCTCGGAGCCGCCGAGAGCGGCGACGCGCGCCGCCCGTCCGCTCGCCTCGTCCATCTTTTGTTCGGCGATTAGCAGGTCCGCGAACCCGATCATCCCGGTTAGCAGTAACAGGAAGATCGGAAGAACCAGGAGCATCTCGGCGGCGGCGAGGCCGCGCCGGCGAGCGCGTGTGGGGGGCAGTGGGCGGTTGGGCAACATGGGCGGACTCAGGAGCGAATCAGGGCGCGGCTTTCGGAACGGCCAACAACAACTCGAACCGATAGACCCACAGGAGAACCACGATGGTCGCGACCGCGACGGGGACCGAATAAGTCACCCGCACCGGGTTGCGGCGGGCGGGCACCGCGCCGTCGCGTCCCGGCCGCTTCTTGATGTCTTCCAGCGTCCGGTTCAAGCCCTTCGGGGTCAACCCCCGGCTGAAGACCCGGGCACCCGTCCAGAAGAACAGCACCACGACCGACGCCAGCCAGATTAGGATCAGGTTCAGGTCGAAACCGATCCACACCGCGATCGCGGCGAGCAACTTCACGTCCCCGCCGCCGCACAGGCCGAAGATCCAGACCGCCAGCATGGCCCCGAAGGCCACCACGAAACCCAGCAGGGCGAACAAGATCCCGTCGAGGAGTCCGAGCCAGAGGGACCCCGTTTCGAAGATCCAGAGCGGCTTGCCCTCGGCCCCCATCCAGGCACTTCGAATCACATTCGCGAGGAACCCGACGGCCAGAATCACCAGGTTCAGACGGTTCGGAATCTTGGCGGTTTTGGTGTCGGTGTAGGCCGCGACACACGTCAACAAACCGAGGGCGGTACAGTAGACCCAGCCGAACGCGGGGTCGGGGAAGAACGCTCGCGGCACGATGGTCTCGTCGAATAACGGTACTGGTCAAAGAAATCGGGCCCCGGCACGTCCGGAGCCCGACTCCGTTCAGGCGCGAATCACACTTACGGGCAGCTGGTGATGCTGATGTTGGCGGTGACGACGGTCGGGGTGATCTGGGCGCTCTGGCCGTAGCTCGAGGAGCCGACGGTGTCGAGCGCGGTCACGCCGCCGTGGCTGCCGCTGCAGCCCGAAGCCGCTTCGTAGCTGTAGCTCTGGTCGAGGGCCAGGATGGCGTTCGACAGCTCCGTGTACTCGACGTTCAGAGCGGTGGCCAGGTTGCTAAACCCAACGACCAGCGCGATGCCCACGACGGTGGCGAGGAGCAGGTACTCGAGCGCGATGTTACCGGCTTCGTCATTCCACAACTTGGCGAACATGAGACTGCCTCCAGTTGATGGCAGCGGCGAGTTGGGCCCCCGGCACGCACAACGCGGGCCTTATAGGTGGGCGACTCGACGAAACCACTTTTCCCCCAATTTGGGAGAGCGTGAACGCGACCATCAAACTCCCGCCGTTCATGGGGAACGGGGGCGAGGAGATCGCATTGTTTTCATTTCCCGATTTGCATTCGGGAAAATCGCGTTCTAGCTTTTGGTCGTAGAGAGCGGAGGGCGTTGTGCTCCGAACTCGGTGCCGCGTCTTTGGTGTCAACTCAGGTTCAAAGCCGTTCGTCGCTGATTGGCAGCGACGGGGCAGGTTGTTCTCTCTTTGCGGAACTTCGCACACGTTAGTCGGGTGGGCGTTCTGTTAGTTCCCGATTTTCTGATTTCCCCGATTCCGCGTCCGAAAGGGTTTTTCGGAACGTGGGAGTTATTCCGTTCTTCTAGGTTCCGCGTTCTATTTCGTATCGATGGTGGAAGTCTATCGGGCTGATTTTTCGTCCGCAAGGGAAAAGTCCGCGCAATTTAGTAAATATTGCATCGCAGGAATCCCTGCCACGCGAGCGATTGTTATTTGATTTGACTATTCACGACTCTCAGTCTTTTCCCGCACTTCGCAACGATCTGAGAAGAATCCCGCCCCATTCGCGCTACACCTCAATCTTTTTAGACATCCCAGCTTACCCATCTTTACCTCATTTCGCTCTGCTTTCGTCGGCCGGACCGGCGCAAAGCCGAACCCCATCTCCGTTCCCGGCGTGCCGGGAAATTAGAGTTCACGGATCGTAGCGACTCTGCCGATTACTCCGGTGAGATGGACGAGGCCCGGTTGTTCTGGGAGCGGGCTTCGGCCCGCGCCGGCAACCCTCCGTGCTGGGGTCGCAGGGGCGCCTCTCGCTTCCGACCTCGCGATCTGTTCAGGAGGTATCGCCATGTCCGTGGGGATCGAGTCGGACACCGTGTCGCGGGGCAGGCGGTGGAAACAGGCGCTGTGGGCGGGCGTTGCGGTCGCGGCCGTCGTCGGCGTGGTCACGGCGAAACCGCTCCTCGGCGCCCGGGCCGACGAGGGCCGTCGGGCCGACGCGGGTGCCCCGGCATTTTGGCCGAACCCCGATGAAGTGCCGGAAGGATTGCGGCCGGCGCGGGGCGCGCCCGCCCTTCGGGTGGTCGTCGAACCTGTGCCGGTGCCGGACGCGCCGGCGGTCCCGCAGTTCGCGCTCCCGATGGTCCCTGAGTTCCCACTCCCGGTCGCTCCGGTGGTGCCGGTTCTCGAACTGCCGCCCGCCGCGGTCGGGCCGGACGGCGTCGCACCGACCGGGTTCTTTCAGCCGGTCGCGCCGCCGGCCGACCCGGTGCCTAAGAACCCGCCGGCGCTGCTCCCGGTGCCGAAGCCGGTGCCGCTGCCGTTCGGGGACGACAAGGTTCGCCTCCCCGCCTTGGGGAACCCGCCGCTCCTCGGCGCCACCCCGGTTCCGACGGAGAAGGATCTGGAGGAGTACAAGCGGTTCATCGACGGCGTGATCGACCCGAAGAACACGTTGGACCTCATCACGGGCCGCGCGCGGCTCATCATCTTGAAGGCGACGCCGACGCGCACGCAGATCGCCGACCCGTCGGTCGCCTCGTTCCGGCTCATCGAACCGCAGGGCCAGCAGATGACGATCATCGGGTCGCGGCCCGGCACGACGGTCCTCAACCTGTGGTTCGCGGACCCGGACAAGAAGGACAAGGAAGTGGTCCTCAGCTACCTGGTGCGGGTTCTACCCGACCCGGAGGCGAAGGAGCGGCTGGAGGCCATCTACAAGGTTCTCGAGACCGAGATCAACAAGGCGTTCCCGCGGAGCCGGGTGCGGCTGGCGCTGGTCGGGGACAAGCTGATGATTACGGGCCAGGCGCACGACATCGCCGAGGCCACCCAGATCCTGCGGATCGCGCGGGCGAACGCGCCGCAGTCCGCCACCCGCCCGCCGCTGAGTTCGATCCCGCCGACCGAGCGGCCGTCCGATCCGCTCCGCCCCGACGCGACCCCCGGCCTGGACAGTTTTCAGGTCGAGGGCGGCCCGAACGTCATCAACAACCTGCGCGTCCCCGGCGAGCAACAGGTGATGCTGCGGGTGATCGTGGCCGAGGTGAACCGGGCCGCGGCCCGGAGCATCGGGCTGAACTTCAGCTTCATCAACAACCGCGGGATCACGACCTTCGCCCAGTTGACGGGCGGGTTGCTCGGGGGCGCGGTGGGTGCGGCCGGCGGGGCCGGCGGTAACCTGCCGGTGAACCTGGACAACGGTCAGGTGCCGGTGGCGATCAACGCGCTGCGGACGCTGAACTACGCCCGGTCCCTGGCCGAGCCGAACCTGACGACCATGAACGGGCGCACCGCGACGTTCCTGGCGGGCGGGCAGTTCCCGGTGCCGGTGCTGGGCGGGTTCGGCCAGAACGGGGCCGGGGGCGGCGGCCTCCAGGGCGTGCAGTTCGTCCCGTTCGGGGTGCAACTGTCCTTCCTCCCCATCATCACCGACCGGGACCGGATCCGGCTCACGCTGAACGCGACCGTGAGCACCCGCGACAACGCCGCCGCCACGAGCATCGGCGGGGCGAACGTGCCGGGCCTGAACACCCGCACCTTCTCGACCACCATCGAACTCCGCGAGGGGCAGACGATGGCCGTCGCGGGGCTGATCCAGAACAACATCGGGGCGACGGCGAGCCGCGTGCCCCTCCTCGGCGACCTGCCGTACATCGGCCGCCTCGCGTCGCTCCAACAGACCAGCGCCGGGGAGCAGGAGTTGATCGTCCTGGTGACCCCGGAGTTGGTCCACCCGCTCGAACCGCACGAACTCGGGCCGCTGCCGGGGAGCGACATCTTCGAGCCGGGCGACATGGAGTTCTACCTCGCCGGGCGGCTGGAGAGCCGGCGCTCCTACGACTACCGTAGCCCGGTCATGACCGACCTGCACCGGATGCTCCGCTACCGCCGGTGCGAGCAGGTGTACATCATCGGGCCGAGCGGCCACGTCGATCCGCCCGACCCGGTGGTCGTCCCCGCCGGCAAGAAGTAACCCCGGTCCGGGGCGCGCCACCGCACGGGCGGAGGCCGCTCGTCCCGGATGGCTCGACACTCCCACACACCCGCGCCCGCTACGCCGGGCCGTTTCCCGGAGGGGATTCGCACATGGACCGGGTTCTCCGATACTCCCGACGACTCCTGATGCGCGCGTGCCTAAGCCTGGGCGCGGTCGCGGCCGTCGTCGGCTGCCACACCGCGTGCAAGGGCGACAAGTGCGGCAGCAACACCAAATTCCCGAACCTGCACATCGACAACTGCTCCGACATCCAGCAGGGCGCGATCCCGCTGCCGGTCGGCACGTTCACCCGCGCGTACCAGGACCGCCAGGCGTCGAAGGCCGAGGCGGACGATTTCGTCCTCTATTACAACGAGTTCGTGGACAACCAGGCCGAATTGCACCAGAGCGGGAGCGATCACCTCGCCCGGATCGCGGCCCGCCTTCCGACGACCCCGTTCCTCGTGGTGGTGCAGCCGGAGCCTAAACACCCGCTCCTCAACGGTGCCCGTCAGCTCGCGGTCGTCAAGGCCCTGTCCGAAGCAGGCATCGGAGACGCCGCGCAACGGGTGGTGCTCGGTCGGCCGCGGGCGGAAGGGCTTTATGGCGAAGAAGCGGAACGGATCTACCCGCAACTCATCAGCGGCGGCGGATTCGGCGGCGGTGGCGGCTTCGGCGGTGGCGGCTTCGGCGGCGGCGGCTTCGGCGGTGGCGGCTTCGGCGGCGGCGGCTTCGGCGGATTCGGCGGTGGCGGATTCGGTGGCGGCGGATTCCGTTGATCCGAATACTCCCGCACGCTATGTGGCGGGCGGGGCGACGACCGTGGGGAGATGACCATGCGCCGATGTGTTCCGCTGTTCGCACTCGCGACCGCCCTGCTGGGGGCGGTCGGCTGCAAGAGCGCCGGCAAGGCGACGGAGGCGCTCGGCGAGGCGCCCCCGCCGCTGCTCATCGGGCCGGAGGCGACTTCGAAGGCGCCCCCGCCGGTCGAGTTGCCGGCCAAGGAGTCGGCGAAACTGTGCGTCCGCACCGCACAGTATTACGAGAAGGAAGGCCGCGTCGAGGACGCGATCAAACTGTACGAGAAGGCCCGGCTGAGCGACCCGGCGACCGCGCGCCAGGCGTCCCGCCGGCTGGCCGTCCTCTACGACAAGTTCGGCGACTTCAGCAAGTCGGCCGCCGAGTACGAGGCGCAGATCAAGGCCGCGCCGCACGACGCCGAGTTGCTCACCGATTTCGGGTACAGCCACTACTGCCGCGGCGACTGGGCGACGGCCGAGACGGCTCTTCTGAAGGCCGTCCAGGCCGACCCGAATCAGAAGCGGGCGTGGGTGAACCTGGGGATGGCGCAGGCCCAACTCGGCAAGTGGGACGAGAGCTTACGTTCGTTCTCCAAAGTCGTCCGGCAGGCGGACGCGCAGTGCAACATCGCGTTCGTCCTCGCGTCCCAGGGGAACACCGACGACGCGAAGGAGCGGTACCGCCTCGCGTTGTCGCTCGATCCGGGGTTGAGAGTCGCGCAAATCGGCTTGAGCACGCTCGAAAATCCCAAGCCGACTGAGGGGAAGCCGGACGCGACCAAAGCGAGCGAGAAGTCCGATCCGGAGACCGCGGCGGCTCGCGTTCCGACAATCGCCGAAATTGAGGCCCGGATGAAAAGCGAACTGAGCGGGACTCCCGTCGTGGTGCCCGCGCCTGAGCAGAAGTCCGTGAATCCTTAGCGATTCTCCCGATTTTACCCGCTCGTTCTGGGTCGGCTCGCAGATTCAGAACAGAGCATAAATTGGGAAATGTCGGAAAAATCCGACGGGTTTCTCTTGTGGTTGGGATTCGTTGAGGTACATTCTACACATTGAAGACACCGATTCGTCGGATTCACCTGGGAGTAACGGTTGTGGCCCTCTACCGGTCGTTCGGTGGAGGCGAGGCCGCTGCGGTGTGCCCCCCACACTCATCACCTTGAATCGCCCCAAACGTCGCCCCGCCTCACCCCGTCCAGGAGGCCACACCATGTTCCGCACCCTGCTCGCCGCCGCTCTCACTCTCGCGTTCGCCAGCAGCGCCTCGGCTGCCCCGATCATCGTGGACACCTTCGACACCCCGACGACCGCTTCGGTAGTTGGCTTCGGGAACCCGAAAACGGGAAGTTTCGCTCCACTGTCTGGATCTGGGATTCTGGGAACCCGGGCACTCTCCTACAACGGCGGTGCTGGAAACTTCCTGCTGTTCGAGGGTGTCGCCGTTGGTGCCGGCTCACTCATCCTCGGCACGCAATCTTCGGCCGTCCAAGTCAATCTCGCTTATTCTGGGTTTGGTACGCTCAACCTGACTGGCTTTACAAGTCTCGACTTGATCTTCGTACCCATCTTCGATGCGGGCGTGGGAACGTTCGACATCGTCGTGACCCTCGCGACTTCAACTGGCAATTTAACCATGACGTTCATTCCACCGGGGGCGATCGCACCCGGTGGTGGAGTCTTCGCGATTCCGCTTGCGGGTCTTACTGGCCCCGGCAACCTCGCGAACGTGACGGGGATCACGCTGAATTTGAACGATGGGGGATCACCCAGTGCTGCCGCTGACTTCACCCTCAGCCAGATCCAGTTCTCGCCGCCCGTGCCCGAACCGGCCACCATCGCGACCCTCGGCCTGATGGGTCTTTTCGGCGGCTACTTCGCCCGCCGGAAGCTCAAAGCGGGTTCGGTTGCACAAGCCTGATTCGCCCGCTACACTCAATCACGCAAGCTACCTGACACGACTCAGGATGCGAAACGGGCAGGAAGCCTCCTGCCCGTTTCGCATTTCTACGCACGCCCCGGCGCACCACGGATGTACCCACCGCGATGAGCACCGCGAACCCGCCCGCCGCACTGCCGTCCGCCGCGCCGAACCCCGCCGCACCGCCCGTCCCCCTTCTGCTCTGGGTCGCTGGTGCCGCGGTCGTCGCGAGCTTCGGCGTCCTCTTCGCCGGAAGCTTCGTTCACCTCCTCGGCCTCTGGAACCGCGACGCCAACTACTCGCACGGCTACGCCGTCATCCCGATCAGCCTGATTCTCGCGTACTTCATCGCCCGCCGCGTCGGGCCGCCGGTGCGCGGGGAGATCGCGTGGGGGGTGTTCGCCATCCTGGTGGGCGTGGCGTGCCAACTGGCCGTCACCGTGTTCCGGTGGCCGATCCTCAGTTACGTCGGCCTCGTGTGCGTGGTCCGCGGGATGTTGACCTGCGCCGGCGGGCGGCAGTGGGCGTCGGCGTTCATGTTCCCGCTGCTGTTCCTCTTCTTCATGTTCCCGCTCCCGGTGACGTGGACGAGTTACGCCGCCCTCTGGCTCCAGGACATCGTGAGCCGCGTCAGCGAAACCGTGTTGAGCCTGTTCGTCGTCTGTCACCGGGTCGGGCACTCGATCCGCATCGCGGGCGTCGATCAGTCGCTGGTCGTCGCGGAGGAGTGCAGCGGGCTGGGGCAGATCGTGTGTTTCCTCGCGTTCGCGGCCCTGCTCGGTCACATGTTCGCCCGGCCCGCGTGGTTCCGCGTCGCGCTGTTGGTCGCCGCCGTGCCCGTCGCGGTCGCCGCGAACACGCTCCGCGTCGTCATTATGAACATGGCGGCCGTTTGGTTCGGGACGAAGTGGATGGGCGGGTCGCTGCACGACGCGCCGATCCTGGTCAGCCTGCCCCTCGGTGTCGCACTGTTCGTTCTGGTGGACCGGCTCCTCGAAGCGTACTTCGTGCGGCGCGCGGAACCGGCGCCCGGTACTCCGACCGCGCCGGTTCCGGTTGCGGGCGCGTCTCCCGCGCGAGGGCTGGTCGTGTCCGCGTGCGTTTTGGCGGTCGCCGTCGGCGGGCAGTTCGCGCTGACCGTACACGTCCGGTCCGCGGGCGAAGTCAGCTTCCCTTCGCTCGCTCACCCGCTCGACGCGCTCCCGCTGACCTTTGCCGACCCGGCGACCGGTGGGCCGGGCTGGGCGGGAGCGAACCTCCCGGGCGCGCGCGACGCGATCACGGCCAAACTGCCCTACCGCGCGGACGACATCCTCGTCCGCGGGTACCGGGAGCCGGGCGGGGCCGTCGTCCAGTTGTACATGGTGCATTCGCGGGCCGGCGAGGACCGCAAGCACCACCCGGAGATCTGCATTCGCGATGTCAGCGGCGCGCCGGAAGACCTCGGCTTCCGGCGCCGCGTCCCGCTGCGCCCGGACGGTACGGCCGAAGCCCAGCGGTTCCGGTTCCAGACCGGTGTCGGGCGCTCGGTGGTCGTGTATTACTGGCACTACACCCTCCTGCCCGAATCCAAACCGGGGCAGACGCGGCTCCAGGCGATCCACCAGCGGGTCGGGGTCGTGGCCCCGAGCGTGACCGTGCAGGTTTCGACGGCCGGCGACGACCCGCGAGCGATCGCCGCGATCGAGCAGCAACTCCTCCCGGCGCTGGACGCCGCGGCCGGCTCGATCCTCCCGCCGGGCGCCCAGGCCGGGTGCAACCGGGTTCCGATTGCCCTTGAGCGGCGCTGACCAGACCGACCTCGACGATGTCCACACGAGAGCATCCATGAGCGTTCGCAAATCCCGGGCGTACCGGTTCGGCATCTTGTTTCTGACCCTCGGCTGCCTCGGCGGGGCGGGGTACCTCGGGTACCGAACCTTCATCGCGCCCGGATCGCCGGCCCGCGGGTTGAAGGACGCCGAGGCCGCGTACGCCCGCGGTACGGAGGCGTACCAACAGAAGAACTGGGGCGACGCCGCGACCCGGTTCGACGAGTCCCGGTTGCTGGCCGACAAGGCCATGGAATCGCTCAAGGAGCAAGCCGACGGGAAGAAGCTCCCACCGGAAGAGGCCCAAGTTCTCTCGGGTCGGATCATGTGGGTGAAGGCGCGGGCCATCCGCGACCGCGCCTATGCGAAGGCCCAGGTCGAGAACAAGCCGCTCCCGGAGGTACACGACCCGCAGTACAACGAGACGTATCACACGTTCACCGCGATCCCGGACGAAGACGCGCGGAAGGAGGCGCGGGACGCCCTCCGCAACGCCTCCACCCGCCTCGGAACCGACGCCAACTTCGCCAAGGACGTTCTAAAGGAGGCCGTCCGCGCCGAACTGAGCTTCGCCATCGACTGGGGCTTCGTCGAACCGCTCCTCCGCAAGGCGATCGAACTGAACCCGAAGGACGCGCGCGCGCAGTATTACCTGGCCCGTTTCGAGTACGACCAGCCGGGCGACGACCGGGCGACGCCGCTCCCGCTCGACCGGCGCGCGGCCGACCGCATCGACCGCGCCCGCGACTACCTGGCCGCGGCTAAACAGGCCGGCTCCCCGTACTGGCGCACGATCGGCCTGGAAGCGGAGGTTTTGGCGTGGCCGCTCCGCACGGCGGCGGTCCGGAAGCTGAAGCCCGACGCGGTCGCCGCCGCCGAGCGGGCGGTCGATCCGTTGCTCTTCGACCCGCTCACCGGGGCCGTAGCCGTGGCCGGGCGCGGCGAGAAGTTGACCGCGCTGGGCGCGGCCGACGCCGCCGGACTGGTCAGCGTGCTGACCGTCGGTTCCGAACGGGCCGCGGCCGAGGCCCGCAAGCCGGGCGGCACCGCGGCCCGGGTCAAAGAGGTCGCGCAGGCGGCCCTGTCTCTGGCGAACAAGCTGGCCGACGAGGTGCCCCTTCAGCCGTACCTGACACCGGTCGCCCCCGCGCTCCTCGCGATCGCCGCGCGGGCGCAGCCGGTCCTGTCCAAGTCGGACCCCGCGGGCTGGCGCGAGTACGCCACGAACCTGGACGCGCTCCTGAACCGCGCGCCCGATGCGGTCAAGCGGAGCTTCGCCCTGCGACTCCAGTACGCGCGCCTCCTCACCGCCGACGCGGCCCTCGCGACCGACGCGGCGCGGGCGAAGGAGCTGCGGGCGCGGGCCGAAAAAGAACTGACCGAGGGTTTGGCGGCGGCGGAAGAGGCGAAGGCGCCGGGGGCCGTGATCGACGAGTTCCACGGCGAGCTGGCCGAGTATCAGCTCCAGACGGGCGCGAGGGCCGACGCGATCGAGCCGCACCTGAACCGGTTGAGGGCGTCGGCCGTGCCGCGGCTGAAGGCGTGGGGCCAGTTGATCGAGGGCCGCTCGGCCGAGGCGCAAGGGCGGCTCGAGAAGGCGAAGAAACTGCTCCAGGCGGTCGCCGCCGACCGCGCCAATCCGGACTTCGCGTTCCAGGCGAACGTGCTGCTCGCCGCGATCAACTCGGCGCTGGGCGACTCGGCCGCGGCGCTCGGCGCGTGGCGGGAGGTGGAAGCCCGGTACGCCGCGGCCGACCTGCCGGCCGGCATGCGGGCCTGGGCCGACGAGCGGTTCGGCGGGGCCGATCGGATCACCGCCAACCTCGTCGTCGCCAACCTGGGCACCGCGACCGCCGCCGCCGTGAAGCACGCGCGCGCGAACCCGGGCAAGCCGATACCCCCCGACCTGCTCACCGGGTACGAGGGCGCGGCCGAGGAACTCGCGAAGAAACTGCGCCCCCCGTCCGCCGCCGACCGGACCGCGCGCGCGGCGCTCGCCGAGTACTACCTCATCACCGGCCGGCGCGCCGGTGCCGAGGCGCGCGTCGGCGCGCTGGCCGTGGACTACCCGGACGGCATCGACGTGCTCCGCCTCAACTGCCGGGTGCTCGCCACCCCCACCGAGCCGGGCACGGCGGTAAGCCCGAACGGCGTCGCCGCCGCCGACGTCCTGATCCGCAAGTTTCTGAAGGACTACCCCGGCGACAAGGCCGCGCGACTGTTCAACGCCGAGTGGCTGGTGCGCACTGATCGGGCGGAGAAGGCGGTCGAGTACCTCCGCGCCGCGGCCAACTTCCCCGGCGGCCCCGACCCGGCCGTCGATCGCGTGTTGGCCGTGGCGCTCCTGCGCACCGGCCAGCGGGACGAGGCCCAGAAGGTGCTCGGCGCGCTCCCGGCGGAACCGCTCCTCGACGCGGTGCTGATCGAGGCGGCGACCACGAAAGAGGTGTTCGAGCGGCGGCTCAAGGACGCCCTCGGGAAGTACGAGGACCAGGGCCTGTTCCGCCTGTACGACGCGGCGCTGCGGTTGTGGGAGGGCAAGTACGAGGAGGCGGTTCGGGGGTTCGCCTCGACCGTCGAGTTCACCCGCGTCGGGGCCGCCGCGCGCACGGGGCTGCGCCGGGCGCTGGTCCGGTACGGGGAAGTTGACCCCGCGAAGGCGCGCGACCTGGCCGTGCGGGTCGCCGCCGACCTGCCGGACGAGCCGGATGTCTACCTGGCCGCCGCGCTGGCCGCGCGCCAGCTCGACGACATCGGCGCGCCGGACGACAAGTGGGAGGCGACCAAGACGATGTACGCGGCGGCGAACCGGTGGGAGGTCGCGGCCGTCAAGGGCGGGACGGCCCCCGCCGACGCGGCCCTCACGCGGGTCCAGTTCCGGCTCCTCGCCGGCGACATCGCGGGCGCGAAGCAGGACGCCGCCGCCGCACTGAACCGCAGCCCCAAGCACGTCGCGCTCCTCCTGCTCATGGCCGAGTTGTCGCTCGTCCCGCCGGCCGACACGGCGCGGGCCCGCGAGTTCCTGGCGGCGGCGGCCCGCGAGAACCCGAACGACCCCCGGCTCCCCCTCGTCGAGGCCGCGGTCCGCGCGTCCGCCGACGACTGGGCCGGCGCGGCGGCCGTTTACACGAAGTTGGTCGAGCAGGCGGGGCGCAACCCCGCGCCCTACCGCCCCTTGGTCGCGACGCTCGAGGCCGCGGGAAACAAGGCCGACGCGCTCCGGTGGGCGCGAACCTGGGCCGAAAAGGCACCCGACGACAACGGCGCGACCGCGGAGGTCGTCCGCCTGCTCGCGATCGACGGCCAGAAGGGCGAGGCGATCAAGGTGGCCGACGGGTTGGTCGCGAACCGAGAGGCCGAGGCGCGCAAGCGGTTGGCCGCCATCGTGCCCCCGCTGGCGGCGGCCGACGCCGACAAGATCGTCGCCGAAGCCCGCGGCAGCGCCCTGTTGGCCGTCGCCGGCGGGTTCTTCCGGGCGAAGGCGCTCGACGACGCCGAGTCCCGTCTCCGCGATGTCCTCAAGGCGTTCCCCGACCTCACCTCGGTCCGGCTCTCCGTCGCCGACATCGCCCTGTCCCGGAAGGAGTGGGACAAGGCGCTGGCGCTGTACCGGGAGGTTCTCAAGCAGACCCCGCGGCACTTCGTGGCGGGCAACAACGTGGCGTGGATTCTGGCCGAAATCAAGAACGACCCGGTCGCGGCGCTGGCGATCGTCGAGGAGATTCGCAAGGCCCGCGGCGACCGGGTGGTCGCCCCGGAGCGCCTGCCGGCGGACTTCCTCGACACCATCGGGGCCATCTACGTCAAGTTGAACCAGCCGGCGCGGTCCGCCGAAATGCGGACCATGTTCGAGGCGGCGGTGACGCGTTACCCGACCGACCCGCGGATGCACCTGTTCCTCGGTCACGCGCTGGCGGCGACCGGAGAGCGGGCGCGGGCCGTCCGCTCCTTCGACGAGGCGATTCGACTGGCCGGCACCAAGAACGGCATCCCGGACGATCAGAACAAGGCCGTCAGTGCCGCCGCGGACGCCGCGCGGAAGAAGATCCAGAACTGACCGCGCCCCTCCCCCGTGCGGGAACCGGCCCGCGCGACACAGCGATTGCAATTCACTTCCCCACCCGGCGAGCATCGGCCGATGCTCGCCGCGACGGTTATCGCGGTGCGCGACCCCTTGTGGGCGGCACCGTTTGCGACGCCGACAGCAGTTTTTCGCCCTCGGGCTGAGGGAACCGGGAGATCCGGACGCGAATCATTTTTGACCGCCCCCGCGATGTGGTCTACTGTTTCAGTGACCAGGTGGCGGTGAGTGAGCCAACCCCCTTCAACGGCACTCACCGCTCTTCGATCTCGCTTGAGCACCTGGTCCACTCGCGAGCGGCCGACTCCCACCGGGCCGAACTCCACCATCACCCCGCCCAGGGCGGCGCAGCCACACCGATTCACCGGGACGGTTCCGGTGCGCGCGTGGTGGCAATCTGGACGCTCCGGCGCCCGGACCGGGCCGCTCGTTGCTCTTACTTCACCAGGAGGATGCTTCGATGCTGTACGCTCTGCTCACACGGTTGTGGAACGACGAAGCCGGGTCGATCGTGGCCACCGAGTACCTGCTGCTGGGGACCATCGTCGGTCTCGGCAGCGTGACCGGTCTGGCGACGGTCCGCGATTCGATCAACGACGAGTACCAGGAGTTCGGCACCTCCGTCCGCGAGGTGCGGCAGTCGTACTCGGTGCCCGCGAAGAAGGGCGGCGGCGGCTCGGCCGGCGGCACGACCGTCACCGACGGTGCCCGCCACCCGCTCGCCACCCCGAACGTGCCCCCGACACTCAACGGGCAGCAGATCCAGTTCTCCATGCCGACCCCGTGAGTTCGCGACGACTGCGTTCGTTTCGCGCCGGCCCCGACATTCTGTCGGGGCTTTTCTGTTTGCGGGTGGCGGCAACGATTTTGCCGCTTTGAACGAATCGGCGCAGTTGTCGGCTGTACAACCGGTGGCGGGCGATTATCATTACTCACATCCAGACCTTTCCCCGTTCTCATCGGGGCGCCCAGTGCCCATCGCCTCCCCGACTCCGCCCGCAGACTTGTGGGTGGTCATTGCCGCTTATAACGAAGAATCGCGCCTCGGCGCCACACTCGCCGGGTTGCGCGCCCGCGGCTACGAGAACGTCGTCGTGGTGGACGACGGCTCGCGCGACCGCACCCACGAGGTCGCGCTCGGTTCCGGCGTGTGGGTGCTTCGGCACCTGATTAACCTCGGCCAGGGCGCGGCCCTTCAGACCGCGATCCGGTTCGCGCTGCTTCGGGGCGCGGCGACCATCGTGACCTTCGACGCCGACGGCCAGCACGACCCGGACCAGATTCCGGCCGTCGCGGGGCCGGTGCGGGACGGGACCGCCGAGGTCGCCCTCGGTTCGCGGTTCCTGGGTCGGGCGGAGAACATCCCGTTCTCGCGCATGTTGGTGCTGAAAGGCGGCGTGGTGTTCACCCGGCTGTTTTCCGGCATCAAGGTGACGGACACGCACAACGGGTTCCGCGCCTTCAGCCGGGCGGCCATTGAGAAGATCAAGATCACGCAGAACCGGATGGCCCACGCGTCGGAAATACTGGACCAGGTTCAGTCGCTGGGGTTGCGGTACGTCGAGGTGCCGGTAACGATCCGGTATTCGGCGGAGACGACGGCGAAGGGTCAGAGTTCGTGGAACGCGGTGAAGATCGTGGCCCAACTGTTGCTCGGGAGGTTCGTGCGGTGAACCCGTTCCAGTGGATCACGCTATCGGCGCTGGCGCTGCTCATGCTTCGCGACGGGGCCGGGTTGCTGTTCCGGGTGCCGTCGTTCCGCCGCGACCGCCTGCTCCGGTGGCTCGTCTGGGCGGCGGCGTTCGTCGCGATTTACAACCCGGCGCTGACTTCCGAGGCGGCCAACGCGATCGGCATCCAGCGCGGCACCGACCTGGTGCTGTACCTGTTCGTGTTGGCGTTCCTGGGCACGGCCTTCTACTTCTACGCCCAGTACACGCGCCTGCACCGCCAACTCACGGACGTGGTCCGCCACCTCGCGATTCAGGAAGCCCGGCAGGAAGCCCAAGCACCGACCAACCCCGACCGGTCATGACACCGCGGCTTACTATCGTGATCCCCTTTTACCGTGGTCACGCCTATCTCCGGGCCGCGATCGAGAGCGTGATTCAGCAATCAACCCGCGATTGGGTGCTGCACATTTCGGACGATTGCGGCTCCGAAATCGGTACCCAAGAACTCGTGGAAAGTTACCGGGATGACAGAATCCACTACTCCCGAAACCCGGTTCGGTTGGGCATCGGGGGCAACTGGAACCGGTGCCTCGAACTCGCCGAAACGGACTTGGTGACTCTGCTTCACGCGGACGACGAACTGCGTCCGAGCTACGTCGAGGTGATGACTACTACTGCCGAGCAGAATCCCGAGGCGGTCGCGGTGTTTTCGGCGGCTGAAATTATCGGCCCGGACGGGCAACCGCATTTCTCATTGGCCGATGCAGTGAAACGGTATCTTTGGCGGCAGGAGGGGAAACCAAGCATCGTCGCGGGGCGGCGGGGAATTGAAGCCCTTTGTCGCGGCAATTTTCTCATGTGCCCGACTGCCTGCTACCGGAAGTCGCGACTCGGCGTACGGCGATTCAGTGACCGCTGGCAATTTGTTCTCGACTTGGAATTGTTCGCGCGGTTGCTGTTTGACGGGGGTCAGTTTGTGCTGATTCCGGACCGAATCTACGCATACCGGAGACACGCGGAGAACACGACCGAGCAACACACGCAGTCCCTGCGCCGGTTCGAGGAAGAATTCTCCATCTATAACCACTTGGCAGAGGTCGCGCGCAAGCGGGTATGGCTCTTGGCAGCGCATCGCGCCGATACTCGACTGCTGTTGCGATTGAATCTGGTGTTCCGCGCGCTGACCGACTTCACTCACGGTCGCCTGCACGCGGCGAGTCGGAAAGTGATGTTCTTGGTTTCGCCACACCATACCCCGTCCTTGGAAAGCCGCTGCCCGCTCGATTTGGATGATACCGCACAGCCTGTCGCGAGATGAGTCATGGGTCAAGAGATAGAGCGCCTCTCGACTCGCGAGTGGACGCCGCCGTGGGTGAGGCACCAACACTTCGCTCGATATTACTGGGCGGCCCAGTTCGCCAACGGGGCGGTGGTCGCGGATGCGGCGTGCGGTACGGGGTATGGGACGGCGATCCTCGCCAGTGCGGGGGCGGTGTGTGTCGATGGTTACGACCTGGCACCGGAAGCCGTCGAGGAAGCGGGTAAGCTCTACCAAGCAGTGAACGCCACATTCCGGGTCGCCGATGTCAGAGACTTGCCCGTGCCAGCGGCTCGTTACGACGTGTTCGTCTCGTTTGAAACGGTCGAGCACGTCGAACGCCCGGCCGATTACCTGCTGGAAGTCCAGCGGGTGTTGCGCCCTGATGGACTGTTCCTCTGTTCGACCCCCCATCGGTGCCTGACGAACCCAGGCATCTCCATCAACACCAAACCATTCAACCGGTTCCATTATCGCGAGTACCTCGCGCAGGAATTTGAGACCGAGCTGGCACCTTACTTCGGAAGCGTATCGCTGTATTGCCAGTCCCTTTATTCGCCCGGATACGTTCGGTTCCTCAACCGAATCGGTCGCTCGTCTCCCAAAGTCGCGTTCCGGCTTCATCAGGCTCGTAAGCTATTCGGCATCCCCTGGGAGAGTCGAGCGCGGCACTGGCCACACCCGATACCGCGGCACGAAGTCCCCGAAATGTTAATCGCGGTGTGTCGGAAGTGAGACCAGAACCTGCGACGTAAGTTCCCTGGTTTCAACTCTTGGTGACCAATGCCAATCGGCCGAACCATCCGCAATCTGCTCGGCCCTCTGGACCGGCCGATAGCCGAACTGTACCGGTCGTTCTTTATGAGCGTGCCGCGATTCATGGATCGCGTCCGGCGGATCAAACCGACCGCCGACGCAATTCTGGAAATCGGTTGCGGAGAAGGGGCGATCTGCGAACGGCTCGCGCGGCAGTATCCGACATCGCAGATCTTGGGAATCGATTTGAC
>JAYUBA010000078.1:0-2713 GCA_043741075.1 Frigoriglobus sp. | reverse complement strand
CGTAAGCGACGGACGGCCGTATCCGTCGCTTACGCTTCCGGCTCGTCGCTTGGCCGCGTGAAGTATACTACCTGGGGACCGGGATCGGCGTGATGGTGTCGAACAGCGACGGGGCGTTCGTCACCTTCTGCAGTCCGGCCGGGTCCTTGCTCACGTTCGCCGTGATGCCGCCGAGGAGCCGCTTGGCGGCGAGCAGCGCGGGGTCGTCCGGGCCGTCGAACTGGCCGACGGTGACGATGCTCGCGTTGCGGGTGTGCAGCACGAACGCCTCCAGGTTGAGCGCCTCCCCGTGCGGCCCCTTCATCGCGCGGAGGGTCTTCGCCATCGCCTCGGCGTGCTCCCCCCCGGCGGCCAGCGCGTCGCCGCCCTTGCTCATGCCGAACTTCCGCATCAGGCTCGTGTCGGAGTCCTTGTTCACGATCTCGACGGGCGCGGTGAACGACTTCACGGCCAGCGTCCACCCCTTCGTCGCCTTGAACAGGCTGTACGGGTGCCCCTCGTTCAGCTTCAGCACGAACGGGTCCACGGCCGGCTTCGCGCCGCCCGGCTGCGCGGCCTTCGCGACGGCCGGGTTGGCCACCACGAACGCGCCCGCGTACGGGTTGATGTACGCCGTCTCCGACGCCTGCGTGCCGTTGGCGGTGGTGAGGATCAGCCCCTTGTCGAGCAGCACCTCGTTCTTGGGCGTCGGCCACTTCTTCAGTTGAGCGAGCGCCTTCAGCGCGTCGGCCTCGGTCTGGAACCCGCCGACGAGGACGCCGATCTGGTCCCGCTGGTCGTGCCGACGGACCCGCAAGATGTTGTCCGGCAGGTCGAACGGAACGCCCTGGAGTTGCGCCTTCTGCCTGAGCGCGTCGATCTGGGCGACGTACTCGGTCGCGGCCTTCTGCCGGGCCGCGGCGATCGCCCGCATCTCGGCCTTCCGCTCCTCGGAGATGTACTCGTACAGGAACGCCTGCACGCGGTAGGTGTCCCGGATCTCGGTCGCCAGCCCCTCGGCCAGTTCGCGCGCGCTCAGCCCCTTATCCTCGAGCGCGGCCTTCGACCCCGCCGCCGGGCGGACGTAGCTCTTCACGAGGATGAAGTACGGCCCGTGCTCCGGCTTCAGCAGCCACGGGTGGTCCTTGCCGAGCGCCGTGGGAATTTCGACGTTCACCGGCAGCGCGGAGAAGCTGGGCACCGGCGCGGCGGGCGAGCCGTAAGTGGAAGCGGGCGAGCCGTAGGTCGAAGCGGGCCGCAGCCCATCGACCGGCGGCACGTACCCGCTCGTGACCGGCGGGGTGGCGTACGTCGGCGTGTAGAGCGACCCCGCGGCCGGGGCGGGCGAAGCCGGCGCGGCGGGTGGCGTGAGCGGCTGGAACCCGCCCAGCACGGGCGCGGGCGGGGTGACCGGCTGAAGCCCGCCGGGCACCGGGGCCGCCTTCGGCGCGGCGGCCGGCGGCACGCGGTCCGCGGCGAACTGACCCGCGGCCGAACCCCCGACGAGCGCGGCCAGACCGACCCCCAGCACCAGTTTGCGGCGCATGGGACACCTCCGTGTGTGCGTGACGGTGCGAACTCTTGGTTTCTGTGCGTGGCGGCGAGATACCGCGGCGCGCCCGACGACGCCAGAGGAAACCGCCGGAATTGTTCAAGCGGGACGCGGCCGGGTCGCCGACGTTTAAGCGGGTGTCATTCTAACATGTACAGACGTTCCACGTGGAACGGTGTGCGCTCACGGGAGCAAATCGGTGACGCGCACCGTCGCGGCCGGCACCGCGAGCGGCGAAACGGTATCGTTGGACTTGAGGATCTTGTGGGTTCGGTAAGTGGTTGCGTCAAGGCTCGCGGGGAGGCGTTGCGGGTCGCGAAAGACGTGCAGTACGCCGCCGTTGAGGTCGAGAACCCAGTAATCCGCGATGCCCCCGGTGGCGTACCGTTCGGCCTTGTCGGTGAGATCCGATTGCAGCGTCGTGTCGGCCACTTCAACGACGAGCTCGGCGGAAACGGGGTGGTCGCCGTAGTAGCCCGGACTTCCCGCGACCACGGCGAAATCGGGCATGGGGTTGTTGAATTCGTCGAGGTGGAGGGGCGTCTGAACGCGGAACCGCCACCCGGACCCGAACGCCGCGCGAACGTGTTCCGTCAGCACCTCCAGTGCTTCCGCATGAGGCGGTTCCATCGGCCCCTGCTCCAGAATAGTGCCGTCGAGGAGGAACGCCCGCCGCCCCGCGAAGCAGCCGAGTGAGCCGAGTTGATCGAACTCGGTGACGGTCCATCGCCGCGGCTGAGGGGTCACATCGGACGGCTTCCACGGCGGCGGCGATAGCAGAGCGGTCGTGGACATGGTTCACCTCCACACGGATCGTACCATCACTCCTTGCCCAAGACGAGGTCAGTAACCCAGCACCCGCGGACGTGAACTTGCGTCGCGTCGCGGCAGTGGTTCAGGATGTCGTCGTTGTCGCAGTCGGCGTCTTGGAGTGCGTCGGCGAGGATCGGCATCGCGCCGAACTCGCGCGATTCGTACATCTGCCGCGCGAGCGACACCGCGGTGTCGGTGCGCCACGCGGGATTGAACACGACCGGCCGGAACGGGTTCCCGAAGATGTCGCGGAGGAGACCGCTGAGGACAGAGCCGAACACGGTGACCTCGGCCTCCACCTCCGCCCAGCACGCGTCGTCCAGATTTCTGGTTAAGAAATAGTGGCAGTTAAAGAGCGAGTTGTAGAGG
>JAYUBA010000077.1:0-8929 GCA_043741075.1 Frigoriglobus sp. | reverse complement strand
CGTCGCGGAGAGAGCGTTCCGCCGCGCGTGGCTCGAAGTTCGGTTCGGTGAGCGGGAGGTGGTAACCGTGACACTTGGCCCGGAACCAGTGAAGATCGGGAGCAACGCGAAGGCGTGTACCGTGTGGGCGCGGGGCGCGGCAGCCGTGGCCCTGCGGTTCTTCGTCCGCGACGGGGAGGTGATTTGCGACGACCACGAAACGGGAGATGAGGCGGTAGCTGAGGACGGTTTCGCCCGCGAGGTCGGAAACGTCACGGTTACCGTTCGCACTAGCGGCGAACCCGCAGCACCCCGGCGTCGCCCGGTCGCGCGCCCGGCGTCCCAACCGGCCGCGCTGTCGCTGGACGATGACGACGGGTTCAGCCCGCCGTTGCCGGCGGCGAGTTCGCCCGCTCCGTCTCCGCGCCCGGCGCCCGCGGTCCCGGCGATGAAACCGGCGATTAAGCCCACGACGAAAGACCCGGCCGCCTGCCCCTCGTGCGGTCGGGTCGTACCCGGCGCGTCGGGGGCGCGCTACTGCATGCTTTGCGACCGGACGTATTGAGATCGCGGACGACTTGGGCGGTGGCGGTGGACTGCTCGCTCGTGCTGTGCGAGTCGGTCCACGTCGCCGCGACGGAAGCGGGATTGGGCACGCGAACGGGACGGACCGGCGCGGGCGCGCAAGGCCACCGACATCCGCGTTCCGCTGCCAGACTGAGCACTCCTACTCCGGCTTCCGGCGTAACCGCTCCGCGGCGGCGTGGCGCGCCTTCAGCACCGCGTGCAGGTCGTCGAGCATCGCGGCGCGCGTCATCGCCGCGTACCGCGCCGGGTCGAGCGGTTCCCCCACCGACACCGCGATCGTGCTCGGGCCGGGCGGCAGGAACAGCGGCGACGCTCTCGGCACCGTCATGAACCGCGACCACGCGCCGAACGCCCCTGCGATCCCCACCGGCACGATCGGGCACTTCACCCGCTTGACGAGCAGCGACACGCCCGGCTTCAGCGCCAGCACGGTGCCGTCGGGCGTGCGCTCGCCCTCCGGGAACATCAGCACCGCTTGGCCCCGCCCGAGCGCGTCCAGCACCGCCTGGATGCCGTCCTTCCCCGCGTTGCGATCAATCGGAATCGCGTTCAGGCTGCGGATGAGCGGGGCCAGCACCGGCTGGTGGAAGAGGTTCTTCCGCGCGAGGTACGACAGGTAGCGGCGCGAGGTCAGCCCCACCAGCACCGGGTCGAACATCGACTGGTGGTTGGCGAGCAGCAGCAGCGGCCCCTTGGGGGGAACGTGCTTCCACCCCTCGCGGCGCAGGCTGAACCCGAACGTGAAGAACGTGAACGACGACCAGAAGACGCAGTCGTACCACAGGCGGCCGGCGAAGTTCGGGCGGTCGGACATGAACGACGTTCCTCCGTGGCGACCGCGGCGGGTCGGGATCGTCGGAGCGGATCTTGTAGGACAGGCTTCCAGCCTGTCACATTTGGACAGGCTGGAAGCCTGTCCTACAACAGAGGACCCCTACACCGCGCCGCCGCTACGCACCTCGACAGTGTCCCCGACTTGATACATGATGGTGTGCGCCCGCCGGATGAACAGGCCGGTGCCCGCGACGCCGGGGATCGCGTGCAGCGCCAGGTCCGTCGCGGGGGCGTCCTTCAGCGGCCCGGTTCCGCAGTCGAGGATGTAGTTCCCGTTGTCGGTGACGTAGGGCTTCTCGCCGTTCATGCGCTGCTGCGGGTCGAAGCCGAGCGCGGCGATCTGCCGCCGGGCCGGGGTCAGCGCGAACGGCACCACCTCCACCGGCAACTTCCCGCGCGTCCCCAGCGCCGGAACGAGCTTGCTCGTGTCCGTCCCGATCAGGATGACGAGCTTCCGCGAGAACGCGGCGACGATCTTCTCGCGGAGGAGCGCCCCGCCGTAGCCCTTGATGAGGTCGCCCGCCGGGTCCACTTCGTCCGCCCCGTCCACGCACACGTCGATGGCGTCCACGTCGTCGAAGGTGACGAGCGGGATGCCGAGTTGCCGCGCGAGGTCGGCGCTCGCGTCGGACGTGGGGATGCCGCGAACCGGGAGGCCGGCGCGGACGCGCGCCCCGAGCGCGTGAATGAAGTCGGTGGCCGCGCGGCCGGTGCCGAGGCCGACGACGCTGTTCGCGGGGATGAGTTCGACCGCCTTCTGCGCGATGGCCGAAGTACCGGGGGCGTCCGCCATGTGTGTCCTCGCCGCGTGGGTGGGTGGGGCGATTATCCGCGCGGACGACGCGACCGGCCAGCGGAAACGCCTTCAACCCGGCGCGCGGTTCGGGTACACTGTCGCTCCCGCCTGCCCCGCTTCACCCCGCCGGAGCCGCCGATGAACCGCCGCGACTTCCTCGCCGCCCTTCCCGCCACCGCCGTCGCTTCGCACCTGATCGCCGACGAGAAGGCCGCGCCCGCCAAGATCGCGGTCGGGCCGAACGACTGGCCGTGGTGGCGCGGCCCGACGCGCGACGGCGTCGCCGCCGCGCAGAAGATTCCTCTGGAGTGGGCCGCCGACAAGAACGTGCTGTGGGAAGCACCGGTCCCCGGTCGCGGGCACGGGGCGGCCGTCGTCGTGGGCGACCGCGTGTTCCTCCTCACCGCCGACGAGAAACTCGAATCGCAAGGCGTCCTCTGCCTCGACCGCAGCACCGGCAAACAACGGTGGCATACCGAAGTTCACCGCGGCAACTTCACCACGAAGGGCATGAACGCGAAGGCGTCGCACGCGTCCCCGACGCCCGCCTGCGACGGCGAACGCGTCTACGCCAACTTCCTCAATAACGGCGCGGTCTTCGCCACCGCCCTCGACCTCGACGGCAAACAGGTGTGGCAGACGAAGGTCACCGACTACACACTGCACCAGGGGTTCGGCTCGTCGCCGGCCGTGTACGGGCCGCTCCTACTCGTCACCGCGGACAACAAGGGCGAAGGTACGGGGTTGATCGCCGGCCTCGACCGCGCGACGGGGAAGCAGGTGTGGAGCCGCAAGCGGCCGAAGGCACCGAACTACGCGTCGCCGATCGTCGTGACCGTCGGCGGGAAGGACCAACTCATCCTGATCGGGTGCGACCTCGTGACGAGACTCGACCCGCTCACCGGCAAGGAGAACTGGGAGCTGAAGGGCGCGACCACCGAGTGCGTCACTTCGACCGTGACCGACGGGACGCACGTCTTCACCAGCGGCGGCTACCCGCGCAAGCACGTCGCCGCGGTCAAGGCCGACGGCAGCGGCATCGCGTGGGAGAACAAGCTTCAGGTGTACGTCCCCTCCATGCTCGTCCGCGACGGCCACCTGTACGCGGTGATGGACGAGGGCGTCGCGATGTGTTGGAAGAGCGACACCGGCGCGGAGGTGTGGAAGGGCCGCCTCGGCGGCACGTTCACCGCCTCGCCGGTAATGGTGGGCGAACACATCCTCGCGACGAACGAGACCGGCCGCACCTACATTTTCAAAGCGAACCCGAAGGAGTTCGAGCTGGAAAGCGAGAACCAGTTGGGGGGTGAGACGTTCGCGACGCCGACAGTCTGCGGCGGGCGGATCTACTTGCGGGTCGCGGTGAAGGACAAGGGCGGGCGTCAGGAAAAGCTCGTCTGTGTCGGGGGGAAGTGAGTTCGTTTCTGTACCCCGAAGGGGGCTTTGCCTATAAACCCGTCCACTATAGGTATGTTTATGGGCAGCGGCCTGAGTTTGTGGGCAAGTGAGTTGGCGTTACGAGAAGGTGGCCGGTTTGCTCGACCGGGCGACGACGGCAAGGACAATTTGCCACATTATCGTGTAACACGCGATCCATGTGAGTGCCCAAGAGGCATCCCGTTTGAAGAAGCCGTAGTCGCCTTCGCACGCGCTGGTCGTCCACGCCGGGAACTCGTGCTGCTTCGTCGTGCCGATGCTCGAAAGCGGCGCGAAAGTCCCGAACCGCGTTATCGAGCGGATCGGTCGGTACGGCGGCATCCGACCGGGCGAAGGGCCGTGGATGGCCGACCTGCCGGAGGAAGCGCCGAACGAGTCCACACTGATCGGCGCGCAGACGGTGACGCCGTTCAACGGGTCCGGGGACTGAGTCTGCACGAAGCCGGACCACTGGATGTTCGCGGGCACCGGCATGAAGAAGGGGGAGAAGATACCGGGGCTGGTCGGGTGGGAGTTCCACGGCGACCCGGCGAAGATCGCGGGTCTGGAAGTCGTGGCCGCGGGGAAGACGCTCACGGGTGGCGAGGCGGAGAGCCACTACGAGGCGACCATCTACCCCGGCCCGAAGGGGAACACGGTGTTCAACGCCTCGACGATCTTCTGGGCGCAGGGCCTGAGTTCGCCGCCGGGCCACTGGCTGCCGTACGTCCACAACGGCCGCCCGCACGGCCCGGACCCGCGCGTGCAGAAGATCACCGCGAACCTGCTCGCGAAGTGGTGCGGGTGAAAGCCGCGGCGCGGGAATCCGTTTCCGCCGCCGCGGCGTATAGGTAGGAAGCGTCGCCGCCCGCCCCGGAGGTCGTTATGCGCCTCTCCTCCCTCGCCGCCCTGTTCGGGTCGCTCGTCCTCGCCGCCGGGTGCGACTCGACACCGCCGCTGCCCGGCGGGGCGGCCCCGCTCACCCTCGAACAGGGCGCGAGCAAGTTCCACAACGACGCGCAGCCGAACCGCACCGTGTCCGGCGATCAGATCCCGCTCAAGTTCATCGACTCCGCGGGTAACCCGGTCGATCTGGCGTCGTTCCGGGGCAAGGCGAACGTGGTGCTCGTCGTGGTGAAGGGGCTTCCGCCGCAGTACGGCGGCCGGTTCTGCCCCGGGTGCCTGGCGCAGGTCCACTCGCTCACCGCCAACCACGCGGAGTTCACGAAGCGGGGCGCCGAAATCCTCATGGTGTTCCCCGGCCCCAAGGACGCGCTCCCGCAGTTCCTCGCCGACGGGAAGGTGAACGGCGCCGACGGCAACCCGAAGGTGCCGTTCGCGCTGCTCCTGGATACGGACTTGAACGCCGTCAAGACTCTGGGTATCAGCGGCGAATTCGCAAAGCCCTCGACGTACATCCTCGACAAGAAGGGGAACGTGGTGTTCGCCTTTGTGGGTGGCGACACCTACGACCGTCCGTCGGTGCAGGCGCTGCTCGCCCAGTTGGATAAACTGAATGCCCCGAAGTGATACCCTGGACCGGTCCCCCCACGATACCCTGGCGCGTATGGCTCAGGAGTGGTACATCGACGCCGGCGGGCGGGTGGAAGGCCCGGTCGCCGCGAGCGAACTGAGCGCCCGGGCCGCCGCCGGGCACCTCGGCCCGGCGGACCGCGTCAGCGCGGACCGCGTGGCCTGGGTGCTCGCGTCCACCGTGCCGGGGCTTACGTTCGCGCCCAAACCGCGGTCGCCACTCCTGGAGACGGTCGTCTCCGGCTACTCCCCGTCGAGCGACCCGGAGCCCGACGACCCGCCGATAATCGACGGGTACGAGATCGACGCCACGCCGCTCGGCACCGGCGCGTGCGGCGTCGTGTACAAGGCACGGCACCGGAAGTTGGACCGCGTCCTCGCGCTGAAGACCGTGCGGATGGCGCAGACCGCGACCCGCGAGGTGGTCGCCCGGTTCGATCAGGAGGCGCGGGCGCTCGCCGGCTTGCACCACCCGAACATCGTCGCGGTGTACGACTGCGGCACATGTACCGAGCCGAAGGACCAGACGTACTTCGCGATGGAGTTGCTCGACGGCGAGGACCTGGGCGCGCGGCTCGACCGTACCGGCCCGCTGGACGAGCGGACCGCGTGGCTGATCGCCCGGCAGACGGCCGCCGCGCTGGCCCACGCCGCCAAGCACGGCGTCATCCACCGCGACATCAAGCCGGCCAACCTGTTCCTGGTCCCGGTGCCGACCGGGTTCCCGCTCCCGCCCGGCGTGCCGATGGTGAAGGTGACCGACTTCGGCCTCGCGCTGACCCGCGGCGGGCCGGGCGACGTGGACCAGCGGCAGACGGCCGCCGGGGTGCTACTCGGCACGCCGGTGTACATGGCCCCGGAACAGTTCGCGGGCAGCGATGTCGATCCCCGCGCCGACATCTACAGCCTCGGCGTGACCGTGTTCCACGTTCTCACCGGCGCGCCGCCGTTCGACGGCCGCACCGTGTGGGAGGTGATGCAGAAGAAGTCCGGCCCGACCCCGCGACTCGCCCCGCCGGTGTCCGCGGCGACGGCCGACCTGGTGGCCGCGATGATGGCCGCCGACGCGAGCGCCCGCCCCGCCAATTACACCGACCTGATCGCCCGCATCGACGCGCTGCCGTGCCTGGAAGTCGCTTGTAGCGTTCCCGGCATGTTCGGTGCCAGCGGGCGGATGCCGGCTCCGCCCCCGTTGATGCCCGAACCCGCCGCGCCGGTGCCGGTATTGGCCGCGCGGAGCAAGCGGCGGGTGTACGCGGTCGCGGCGCTCGCGCTGCTTACCGCGGCGGCGGCCGGCGCGGTCGTGGCCGGCGCGTTCAAGCGCCCCGCAACTCAATCGAAGGCGCCCGACGGGCCGGAGCCGGTGGCGCAGCCCGCGCCCTACACCACCGTGCTCTACGTGAGCGGGTCGCTCGTCGGGTGGACGCCGGCCAACGGGTCGTGGGAGATCGTGTCGGACGACGAGCAGACGCCGGTACTCGCGGGAACCGGCACCGCGGTGCGGCGGTTCAGCCCGCCCCCGAACTTCCGCGTGACGCTCTCACTCGACCCGCACACGGCCACCGTCGTCGAGGTCCAGGTCGCGGTGACCGACGGCCCGCCCGCGTCCGCGACGCGGTGGTTCGTTCGCCTGGACCGCGCGGCCGGCGAGGCGTCGTTCGGCAAGCGCGTCGGTTCGGCGGGGGCATTCGAGCCGGTCGGCGCACCGGCCGCGATCCCGACGCCGGCGGAGTTGACGGAGCAGGGGCGGCCACCCTACGTGACGGTGAGCTACGAGCGCGTCGGCGGGAAACTCGCCGCGTGGTTCCGCGACCAACCGCTCGGCGGCACGCCGGACGCCGGTCTGAAGACGACCGAGTTCCGCGTCACCGCGACCGGCGGCGGGGTGCGCATCGCCGCGGCGGCGCTCGACGAACTGGCCGAGCCGAAGTAGCCGCGTCGTGCAGACCACGCCTCGAGGAAACGCGCGAGGTCGGCGTGCCCTGTTGCACTCCGACCGCGGATCGGGTCGAATGGAGCCGTCCCTTCCTCCCGGATCACGCGATGCTCCGAATCCTCGGCAGTCCGAAGCGGTCGTGCGACGGCGTCACCCGCCGCGACCTTCTCCGCGCCGGCTCGCTCGCGCTCCTGACAGGTAGCTCAAGCCCCCCGCTCGCCCAAGCAAGCCCCACCCCGCGCAGCGCCAAGGCGAAGAACGTCATCCTGCTCTACCTCTTCGGCGGGTCGAGCCAGCTCGACACGTTCGACCCCAAGCCCGATGCGCCGGCCGAAGTGCGCGGCGACATGAAGTCGATCCGCACCAACGTGCCCGGCATCGACATCTGCGAACACCTGCCGCACGTCGCCCGCGTGATGGACCGCGTCACGCTCATCCGGTCGCTCAACCACCCGTGGAACTTCCACGGGATGCAGTACGCGACCACCGGCCTGCCGCAGGGAACCATTCCGATCGAGGAGACGCAGCAGCACCCGGAGCAGTGGCCGTTCGTCGGGTCGGTGGTGACGTACCTCGACCACAAGACGCACGGGGCGAAGCCGAAGGGGAGCGTGCCGGACAACGTCGTTCTGCCGTGGCTGCTCAGTTCGAAGCGGACCATGCCGCCGTACGCCCGGCCGCACGCCGCGTACCTCGGCGGCGAGTTCGACCCGATCTGGGGCGAGTTCCGCGGCGCCGCGACGCGCGCCGTCACCCGCGCCGCGTGGGGCGCGCCGGAGGAGGTCCGCGACCCGCATTTGGGAATCACGCCCGGTAGCCGGTTCGAGTTCGCCGCGGGCACGGCACTCACCGACGGCATGACGCTCGACCGCCTCAACGAGCGCAAGTCGCTGCTCGACCAGTTCGACGCCGCGCGGCGCGAAAACAGGAGGGGGTCCGGGGGAACCCGCGGGGGGTTCTCCCGCGAAGATGACAAAAGCCGTACCGGGCGCCGGATGGACGAGAACCGCGCGCTCGCGTTCTCGCTCATGGACTCGCCGAAGATTCGCACCGCGCTCGACCTCGGCCGCGAATCGGAGAAGCTGCGCTCGCGGTACGGCATGACGCTGTTCGGCCAGGGCGCGCTTCAGGCGCGGCGGTTGGTCGAAGCCGGGTGCAAGTTCGTCACGGTGATCTGGGACGAATTCGGCCAGCTCAACACCGGCTGGGACACGCACGAGGACCAGCGGAACCGGCTGAAGACCGACCTGCTGCCGGGGTTCGACCTGGCGTTCTCCGCGCTGATCGAAGACCTCACGCAGCGCGGGATGCTCGACGACACGCTCGTGCTGGTGCTGAGCGAAATGGGCCGCACGCCGAAGCTCCAGGGCGACGGCCGCGGGCACTGGGGCCGCGCGTACTGCAACCTCATGGCCGGCGGCGGGGCCGCCCGCGGGAAGGTGATCGGCAAGACGGACCAGATCGCGTCCACGCCGATCGACCGACCGCTGAAGGCGAAGGACGTACTCGCGACCGCGTACCACCTGCTCGGCATCGACCACGAGATGACCGTGACCGACAAGCAGGACCGCCCGGTTCCGCTGCTCCCCTACGGCGAAGTGATCCGCGAAGCCCTCGCGTGAGCTGTCTTTTGTGGGGCGAGCTGGATGATCGACCTGATGAACCAGTCCGTAACTGCTTGTCATTTCGCTGGTTGCGCCCGGCATTGACAGCGAATCGCGGGCAGTTTGTACTCACGAACCTTTTTTCTATGCCGGCAAGCCCGACTGGCGGGCCAGCGCCTCAAGGTTCTTGAGGTAGTTGGCGGGATCGCGTCGGAACCGCCGCGGCGGGGTCCGGGCCGCCGC
>JAYUBA010000076.1:0-2715 GCA_043741075.1 Frigoriglobus sp. | reverse complement strand
TCGTAGTCGTCCGCGTCGGTCTCCCCCAACTGGAACAGGGCTGTCCCGTTCGTGTCCACCCACAACTCTCGATTCGGGGCGTCGAAATGCCTACGGCTATTTTCTTTGGGGAAGAGGAGGTTTTTCGGATCGCGGTCGAGCATCTTGTGAAAGACATCGGGCGTCATGGGGTCGGGCGGCGGGGGCGTGACGGGTGGCGTGAAGGGTGTCGTATCTTGCGCGACGAGGAACCACACGCCCAGTCCCGCGAGGACGAGCAGGCACGAGCAGGCGGCCGGGATGCGCCACGAACGCTTCCTTGCCGTCGGCGCTTCCGGCGTCGTCGCCGCCGAACCACTTCCGGGGATCCGAGGCGACCCGCTCATCGCCTGCTGCAACAGGCCGGTCAGGTCGTCCCGGCGGGCGAACGGCGCGAGGGCGTCCGCCACGGCCTGGGGGGTGGCGTAACGGTCGGCGGGGGCCTTGGCCAACATCCGCTCCACGATGCGAACCACATCGGCGCTCACGTCCGCCCGGCGCTTCCGGAGCGCGGGGGCCGGTTCGCGGTTGTGCGCCTCGATCTTCTTGTACAACGAGTCGTAGGCCGGGCTGGCGAACGGAGGGGTTCCGCTCAGGAGCATGTAGAGGGTGCAGCCCAAACTGTAGATGTCGGCGCGGATGTCCACGTCCCGGCTGCAAGCCCCTTGTTCCGGCGACATGTAGTCGGCCGTGCCCATGACCTCGGCGAGGTCGGTCAGGCGTTCGTCGAGGGGGGCGGGCCACCGGAGCAGCGCCAGCCCGAGGTCGAGGATCTTGACCGTGCCGTCGGAAGTCAGGAGGAGGTTCGAGGGCTTGATGTCGCGGTGGACCAGCTTCTGCTCGTGGGCGTATTGCATCCCCACGGCGGCCTGGCGGATCACCTCGCAGGCCGCCGCCACGGGCAGCGGCCCCGTGCGGGCCGCCAGGTCGCTGAGGGTGAGGCCGTCCAACAACTCCATGACGAGGAAGTGGTGCCCGTCCTTCTCGTCCGCGTCGAGCGCGCGGACGATATTGGGGTGGTCGAGCCGGCCGATCGCCTCCATCTCCCGGACGAAGCGAACTACCGCGCTATCGCTGCACCGGCTGGGGTGCAACAACTTGATGGCGACGGGGCGCTTCAGCCGGGTGTGCCAGCCCTTGCGGACGACTCCCATCCCGCCCCGGCCGATCACCCCTTGCAATTCGTATTGTCCCAACCTCTCCGGAAGGGGGGGCTTGGCGGGACGGTTGGAGGAAATCTTTTCCTCGCTCCCGCGTTCCCGCTCGGGGTTGGACGCCACGCGAGGGAAGTCGATGGTCTCCGTGCGTGCGGCAGGGGAGTAGTCCGTTAGTGGCGACCCCTCGACCAGTAGGCGGCACCTCGCACATCTTTCGAGGTGCGAGGCGATCTCGCGGTAGTCTTCTTCGTGCAACAGCCCTTCCCGATAGGCCAGGAGCCGGTCGGGCCGGGGGCACGCCCGTTCTTCGTTCCTCGAGGTATTGGGAGTCATGGGGACTCTCCCGGCTCACGCATCGGAATGACCTGCTACCTAATTCAACCTCATGGTATGTTGGAATGGAGGTGGTGTCCAAGAAAATCCGACCACCTCGTGAAAAGCGTCGAATCGTGCGGCGCTCGTGCTTCGGGTTCGTCGGCTCATCCGGCCTTCACCGCGCCATCGTAATCCAGAATCCCCAGCAGCGAGCCGACGTTTTCGCGGGCCGTGTCGCGTTCGCCCGTCGCGGCGGCGAACTCGGCGGCGATCTTCTCTAACACTACAGCGCAGGTTTAGATGATGCACCTATGCCGCCGCTTTTTGTGGGAGCGAGCGGCCTGCTCGTTTCTCCGCTGGTGATACCGGATCACCTCACCGACGTGACCGGCCTCGTCCGTCCCCCGCCTCCGGCGCAGCAACGCCGCACACCTCACGTTCAACGCCCGGCAGACCTGCTCCATCGTCACCCCCGGATTTTTCCCCCCGGAGCCGGTCCGTATGGATCGACACGAATCCCATCACGATCAGACCCAGGATCAGGTGCCGCAGCAGCCCCACATACTGCCTCCCCTCGTAGTGCATCAGCCCCGCCTCCTGCTTCCCCACCCGGAACGAGTGCTCCACCGTCGCGCGCCGGAATGCCACCGCCAGGATCCGCCTCAGCGGTTGGCCCGTCGCGTTGGTCACGAAGTACTTCACCTCCCCCGTCCCCTGGTTGATCGCCACCACCAGCGTGTACGCATGGCCCCCCGCCCGCACCGCCACGCTCGTCGCCCGCCACCACTGGCTCGCCTGGGTCCGGCGGCCGAACCGGAATCGCCTGCCGCCCCCGGCGTCCCCGGCGGTGAGCGCCTCGTCGGCCCTCCTCGAATCCCCCTCCCCGTTGACGTGGACGGCGAAGTTGACGGGCACCTCGGCCACGAACTTCTGCCCCACCAGGCTGAGGAACGTGAGGAAGGGCACCTTGCTGCCGTAGCCCTCGTCGAACGTCAGCCAGTCGAACCGCACGCCGTTGCGGTGCAGCCGGAGCAACTGGTCCAGGGCGATGCGCCACTTGGGCAGGTAGTGCGTGTCGTCGGGGATGCCCGCCGCCTCGCACCGCGGCCGGTCCTCGTCCCAGGACTTGGGCAGGTACAGGTCGGCGTCGAGCAGGGCCTGGAAGCGGCCGTGGGCGACGCCGACGTGGACGGTGACGATGCCGTTCTCGAGTTTGCCGACGCAG
>JAYUBA010000075.1:0-2718 GCA_043741075.1 Frigoriglobus sp. | reverse complement strand
GCCGACGCGCTGTACGAATCGAGGCTGGAGCCGTGGTCGGAGTACCTGACGGGCACGCTGGGGAAGGGGCCGGGGTACGACCCGCTCGCGTTCGCGGTGGAAGAGGCACACAAGCGCGGACTGGAGTTGCACGCGTGGTTCAACCCGTACCGCGCGCGGCACCCGAGCGCGAAGTCGGCCGCGCCCGACGACCACATCACCAAGACGCGCCCGGACCTCGCGAAGCCCTACGGCACGCACCACTGGATGAACCCGACGCACCCGGAGGTGCAGGACCGCTCGCTCGCCGTGGTCCTCGACGTGGTGAAGCGGTACGACATCGACGGCGTCCACATCGACGATTACTTCTACCCGTACAAGGAGAAAGACGCGGGCGGGAAGGTCATCCCGTTCCCGGACGACGACACGTGGGAGGCGTACCAGAAGGCCGGCGGCAAACTCGCCCGCGACGACTGGCGCCGCGACGCGGTCAACGCGTTCGTGAAGCGGATGTACGCGGAGACCAAGAAGGCGAAGCCGTGGGTGAAGGTCGGCATCAGCCCGTTCGGCATCTGGCGCCCCGGCCACCCCGCCGGGATCGCGGGTCTGGATCAGTTCGCGGAACTGTACGCCGATGCGAAACTGTGGTTCAACGAGGGCTGGGTCGATTACTTCACGCCGCAGCTGTACTGGCCCATCGCCCAGGAAAAGCAGAGCTTCCCGAAGTTGCTCGAATGGTGGGCGGGCGAGAACACCAAGAAGCGGCACCTGTGGCCCGGCCTCTACACCAGTCGCGTGACCGGGACCGAGAAGGGCTGGCTCGCGAAGGAGGTTTCGGATCAGATCGCGGTCACGCGGAAGCAGAAGGGCGTCGATGGGGCCGTTCACTTCAGCATGAAGGCGCTGCTGAAGAACACGGGCGGGGTCGCGGACGAACTGGCGAAGACCTACGCGGAACCGGCCCTCGTGCCGGAAACGCCGTGGCTCGCAGAGGGGAAACCGCCCGCTGCTCCGGAAGTCACCCGCGGCCCGAAGGAAACGCTCAACGTGAAGGCCGCGGCCGGTACGCGGTTCGTGGTGGTGCGGGTGAACGCAGGCAACGCGTGGGTGACATCGGTTCACGGCGTCGCGAAGGACGGCACGGCGGCGATCGCGTGTGCGGAAAAGGGGCGGGTCGTGGTCACCGCACTCGACCGCACCGGGCGCGCGAGCGAACCGGTCGAAGTGAAGTGAGGCCAGGACACGGCCCCACTGGAGACGACGCTAAACGGGAGCACAGGCGAGCTATTTCGCCTTCGGCGCGGCCGCGAACTCGTTGGCGGTCATCTCCTTGATTTCTCCGCTCAGGAGGAGAACGTAACCGCCCACGGTTTCGACCTTCTTCTCGTAGGCGATCACCCCGGTGCCGCCCCCGGTGTTCGGCATCGGAACCCCCCACACCACCGCCACGTCCCCGGATTTGATCGCCTGATACCCGCGAGAATACAGCGTCTCGTGCTTCGCCATGTCCGCGAGCTTGGACGGCCCTTTGTTGAACTCGGCGGTGTAGTCCCGCAGCAAGCCGGCGACGTCGGTCAGGTTCTCGGACGGAGGCGGGGAGGACGATCCCTGCGGGCCGTTGGAAGCGCAGCCGGCCGCGAGGAACCCGGCGAGGGCGACCGGGGCGACGAAGCGCCCGGTCCGGTGGGTGAGCCGCATGATGTGCCTTCCGTCGGTGGGTAAACGGAGGCGCCCGCCCGATTTCGGGCGGGCGCGTCGGAGTCAGTTCAGGCCGATCACTTCCCCGTTGGCCCGGCTCCCGGCCGCGAGCCAGTTGGCGAAGGTGATGCCGTCGGTCACGAACCGGACGCTGCCGTCGGCCATGCCCACGTTCACCCCGCCGGAGTGGTAGCTGCTGGCCGCGATGTGCATCCGGTTCAGGTTGCTCGTGTTACCGCAGTTGTACCGCTGCTGCCCGGAGGTCACCTTCCGGTTCCAGTTCGGGGGCAGGGTGTGGCTGTACGTCTGGAGGAACGCCAGCGCCCGGTAGTACTGCTGCCCGGTGTAGTACAGGCGGCTGCCGCTCTCCGACCCGGTCGCGCACGGCGGAACCGCGGTGCCGTCCGCGTCGTTCCAGGCGGTGTTCCGCAGGACGGTCGTGTTGTCCGGGGTCGTCGAATTGGATAGCTGGGTCGCCCGCATCACCTCGCCGAACATCGCGGTGTTGCTCGTGCCGTCGGAGATCGCGACTAAGGCGTAGCCCTTCATCACCTGGCCGCTGGGGTAGGGCATGGAGAACACCCCGCCGAGGCCGGAACTGGTGCGCACGTCGGCGAACGCCCCGTGCGACCCGTGGTAGCTCACACGGCCCGAGGCGCCCGGGGCCGGGAAGGCAGAGTACGTGTTGCTCGACGGGTCGGACGGGCACAGGTAGTACGGCACGTCCTGGGCGCGGGCCGGGCCGTTGGTGAACGTACCCACCACGCTCGCGTCGATCCTCGCATCGCTGTTGACATCGAAATCGAAGTTGAACAGGTTGAACTTATTCGCCTGTTCGAGGTACGGCAGAATGATGGCCTGGATGCTCCCGTTCGAGGTCTTCGTCGTGGCCCCGAACACTTTCGTGTGCTGGTACGGCGGAAGCGCGCCGTTCGTGCTTTCGTAGTTGTGGGCGGCGAGGCCCATCTGCTTGAGGTTGTTCTGGCACTTCATGCGCGCCGCGGCCTCGCGCACCTTCTGCACCGCGGGCAACAATAGCCC
>JAYUBA010000074.1:0-8955 GCA_043741075.1 Frigoriglobus sp. | reverse complement strand
GATGCCCCGGTGCGACACCCGAAGGCTTGAAAACCGGGGCATCGCAAAGCCTCTGCCCCGGCCACCCTCAACCCAGCTTCAATCTCTGCGTTGCCCTGGATCAACCCGACGCGCTCCGAATGGGTTCGCTTCGACGGTGCCTTCCCACGCGCCACGCATCGTCGAATCGAGCAGAGCGCAATGCGATTGTTGCGTTTGGGACGATACAATTTCTCTCTCCCTTCACGGAGTGGTGCAACAATGAGCAAGTCAAAGGGGCAAGGGCGCGGGACGCGGGCCGCCCGTGACGATGCGGAGGCGGGGGGCATCCTGTCGAGTTTGGGGGGGTCGATCGAGACCCTGATTCAGGCGGCGATGATGTACGGGACGACCGGGCGGTCGATCGTGATCCTGGAAGACGTCAAGTCCGGTGTCGCCGCCCTGAACAACGTCGCCGGCATCCAGACGATCAGCACGGCCGACTACGACTCGGGTATGATCCCGGCCGAGGACGTGACCGACGAGGCGATCGTCCTGCCCGACCTGAAGGTGGTGATCCTGTCGGCGTCCGGGGAGCGCGGCGCGTCGATGGCCACGGCCGCGGGGTCGGAGGGCATCCGCACGATCATCCCCGAGACCCTCGTGTGGATCGCCGCGAACGGCGGCCCGCCGCCGGGGATGTTCGCCGGCGCCGCCCCGCCGTTCGCCGGCGCCCGCTCGCTGGACTACTGGCAGGGGTACATCGCCGGGATGTCCCAGGTGGTCGCGGGACTCGGCGGCGGACCCGGCGCGTGGGCCGCGCCCGGACTGCCCGGCGCGTGGGCCGCGCCGATACCCCTTCCGTGGGGAGCACCCACGACGGGCGTTGCCGACGCGGACACCAGCGCCGCGGGCACCGGCGCGGAGACGTGGGCCTTGCGCGTGACCAAGGTGTTCAGCTCCGGTCTGACCGGCACCGGCGTGAAGGTGGCCGTTCTCGACACCGGCCTGGACCTCGGGCACCCGGACTTCCAGGACGGACGGGTGGTCGCCACCGCCAGCTTCGTCGGGGAACCGGTTCAGGACGTACCCACGAGGGGAATCCCCGGCGTGACGAACGACCAGCCCGGTCACGGCACCCACTGCATCGGGCTGGCGTGCGGGCCACGTCAGCCGACCGGGCCGAGCGCGGAAGGGCGGTACGGGGTGGCGCCCGGCGCTCAGATCTGCGTCGGAAAGGTGCTCACCAACCGGGGCATCTCGGTCAGCGGGTCCGTGCTCCAGGGCATCCAGTGGGCGATCCAACAGAAGTGCCACATCATCTCGATGTCGCTGAGCGGGAAGCCCCAGGGCGGGGACCCGTATCAGACCGTCGCCGAGGCCGCGGTGCGGAACGGGATCGCGATCATTGCGGCCGTCGGAAACGAGAGCAACCGGCCCGGCCTTCCCGGCTTCAATCCGAACCGCCCGTCCGTGATCTCCCCGGTCGGAAGTCCGGCGAACAGCCTCCGGATCATGGGCGCCGGCGCAGTCGATTCCAACCTGCGGCTCGCCGCGTTCTCCAACCGGGGGCAGTTCGGGACCGCCGCCGCGGTCGATATCGTCGGCCCCGGATTCCAGGTGTACTCGTCCCTCCCGCGCCAGGCCCCCGCCGGCATGGCGAACACGTACGGCCGGCTCTCCGGAACGAGTATGGCCACGCCGATCGTGGCCGGAATCGCCGCGCTTCTGAAGGAGGCCAAGCCGGACTTCGGGCCGATCAAGATCCTCCAAACGCTTCAGGCGATGGCCCAGCGGCTCCAGGGGACCGACCAGAACGACACCGGCTCCGGACTCGTTCAGGCGCCGCAGTAGGATTTGCCGTTCCGGCACCGGTCCGCAACGGCCCGTCACTTCGGGGTATCGGACCGGTGCCGGAACGAGTAACTTGGAAATGGGCGTCGCCCGACACTTCGAGGAGTACCGCCGTGGACCAGTCCGAAGTGAAAGACTACCGGATCACAGTCACCGCCCACGCGAAAAGGGGGGGCGGCCACGTCAAACTGTTGAAGGATCTGACGGCGGTCGGGTTTCGAGTCGTCGCGGACAAGAAGGACCACGTAGCGGGGTTGATTCCCACGAATCAGCTCGACGCCCTCGCGGCGGTGCCCGAAATCGCGCTGAAGATCGACGAGGAGTTCCAACTCTCCCCGATCGAAACGCAAGCGACCTGAGTCGGTCGCGGCGGTGTCTTCGCGCCAGCCGGTACGCGCGGTCCGGAGTGGTTCACTCGCGTCAAAATTTGAGAACAACAGACTCGACAGGCTGGGGATTGCTGGTAACCTGCAGAAGAAGCGTAGGCACTCCGGTTCACACGGACCGGTGATGCAGTGCCACGTCTCAACCGGAGGTCTCACCATGCGCCTTTCATGGAAAGTTGCGGTTGCCGTGGCAATCGGGGGGTTCTGGACTAACCCGGCGTTCGCCTTCGGTCACAAGCACGGCTGTAACGGTGGAACGGCCGGTTTCACGACCGTGAGTGTTCCGACGACCGTCACCACGACCCGCACGAGCAGCGTTTCCGTCCCGACGTTCTTCAACGCGACTTCGACGCCGGCCTTCGTGACAGGGTCGTCGTCGTTCGCGCAGAACACGATCACCTTCGTCCCAAGCACTTTCGTCACCACGAACTTCGGTGCGGCAAACTTCGGCGGAGCCTCGACCGCGAACATCGGGTCGGGCGACATCGCCACGCTGAACCAGTCGATCCAAACGCTCAACGCGACCCTGACGCGGACGAACCTGCTGCTGGCGAAACTGGCCGGAGCCACCCCCGGTGGCGGCGGCGGCAGCGGCGACATCTCCGACGTGGGCGACACGGGCGGGTTCGGCGGGGCGGGCATCACGAGCGTCGGAACGCCGCGCACAACTGCACTCCAGAACCACCAGTTGCGCTTCGAGGCGCACATTCGAGCGGGCAACCTCCTCGAGGCCAAGCACCAGTGGGAAAAGGGCGTCGCTTACGAGCAGAAATGGAAGACCTCGAACGATGAGATGGCAGCGAAACTGAAGGCTCTGAAGCAGATCCCGTGACCTGTCACGGATTCCGACGAACCTCAACGCCCCAGGCCCGTGCCTGGGGCGTTCTGCGTTTTCAAGGAGTCTTCGGCTTCAGGGCCGGGTGGCCTTTCAGCTTGATGAGTTCGTCGAGCGCGGTGTTCTGGACCGCGGTGAGACCGTCCACTTGCTTCGACAGTGCGTCGAGGCGCTGCTGGAGTTTGTCCAACTTCCCGGCCAGCGCACCGATCTGTTGACTGTTCGCCGTGGTTGCGGCGATCAGAGCCTTCATGCTTTCGCACGACAGTTCCGGGCAGCCTCCGCTCGAAGAGGTGCTCGCCGTTGCCGCCGCCGCCATGCTCCCCCGCGCCCGGTCCAGCGCCGCCATCATCACCCGCATCTCGGCGTCTTGTTGCGCGCGACTCGCCGACACCGACGCCGCGTACAGTTCCGCCTGGTGGATCGCCGCCAGTCCCGACGGCACCTGCGTCTGCTGCACGCTGGTCGCCTGGGCGATGAACGTCGGCTGCGCCTGGGCGATGAACGTCGGGGTCACATTCGCGGTGCCGAAGTTCACACCCCCGTTGAAGGTGCCGAACGAGGCCCCCGTCGTCGGCATCGGGGTGAGCATCACCGTCTGCGTTTGGACGGCGGGCGCGTGGCCGCAGGCCGGGCGGTTGAACAGGCTCCATCGCGGGTGCAGGCACGGCGTCCGGCACGACGGGGCCGCGTCCTGGTACACGATCTCCGGCGGCGGCACGTTGACCACGATCCGCAGCGGAACCCCGGACGCCGACTGGCAGGGCGCGCACGGGGCGATGGGCGGCGGGCACGGCACCGGACCGGGGTTCGCCGTCACACCGGAGGCGACCGCGAGCAGCGCGAGGAGCGCACGGCCGGTGTGGCGCCGCGGCGAGAGGGACGTTGGCATGGGACCGCCTTTCGCGAATGGACGACGGGCGCCCGGACCTCGGGGCGAGGGGGCGCGCGTGCCCGGTTCATCGGCACGCCCGTCCGGTCCGATCCAATCGTTCCCCCGAACGCTTCCCGCCCATCCCGTTCCCCCGGCAAGCTGCGCCCGGCCGCGCCACCGCCGATCGGGTGGAATTGTTCAAGTGTACCGGTTGTGCGGACGATACTGATTCTGCGGCTGCGCGCCCGCGTTGGGGCGTCCGGGCGCGGTGTCTGCGTAAAGTGGGGGATGCCCGATGTCCGGCCGCTGGTCGTTGTTGGCCGTGCTGTTCGTCACCGGGTGCCACGGTCTCCCGCACAAACACGGGAAGTTCGTGTGCGACGCGGACCCGTGTCCGCCCGCGTGTACCGATGACGCCGCGGGCGTCGGACAGCCGGGACCGAGCGGCGGCGGAACCCCGCGCGTCGGTGCGGCCTGTCAGCCGTGTACGAAGCCGCAGGTGGAGATCAACCAGGCGCCGCCGGACGTTCAGGTGAACGTGCCGCGGCAGCGGATCGTTCTCCCGCGCCGGCCGGGGTGCGGCGCGCCGGCCGGTCCCGCGTCGGTGGCGGGCGTCGCGGGCCGACAGGGGACCGTAACGGAACAGCAGCAGATGGTTCAGACGCGACAGGTCATCCTCATGCCCCAGCAGGTACTCGTCCCGTTCGTCCAGACCACGGTCTCCGGTCCGATCCGGGTGACCGAGACGCAGGAGACGAGTTTTCTGAACGTCACGAACACGGCGACCACCGGTGCCGCGTTCGTCGCAACGGGGCAGATCGCGGCGCTTCCCGGAGCAGCGGCGGCGAATGCGGCGGGGGTTGCGGCGAGCGCTCAGAACATGACGGAGTGCCTCACCCAACTGCGGCTCTACGAGCAACGGATCGCCCAACTCGTCGCACAGACCGAAGCACTCGCCGCGCAAGTGGAACGGCTGAAGGGCGTGCCCCCCGGACCGCCGCCGAAGTGACCGGCGGCACGACTCCGTTCGGCGCACGGCCCCGGCCCGTCTTCCAGTGAGAACGCTCAGAGGAACCCGTTATGCCCGCCCGCTCCTCTTGGGTTGTTGCCGCGATCGGCGGCCTCCTGCTCGCCGGGACGGGCCGCGCGCAGACCACCGCGGTCGTGGGGCCGGGCGGCCGACCGTTCACCCTCGAACGGCTCGACGGGAGCGACCCGTTCGCGGCGGCAGCGGCGGTGGGCGGGGACGCCGCGAACGGGTCGCCGTCCGTTTGGGACGTTCACGTCGGGTTCAGCTACCTGCGCCCGGAGTGGGCCAACCGCGGGCTGAGCCTGCGGACCGTCGCGCCGGGGAACCCGTCCATCGCGGTCGTCCGCCCGTTCGGCGATCTGTCGAACAGCTTCGGGTTCGTGCCCCGGATCGACCTCCAGTACAACTCGGCCGAACTGGGGTTCGGCATGGCGACCTCCGCGCAGTTCCTGAACGTGGGCGGGAACCTGGAGCGGACCGTCGCGCTCGGCGGCGCCGCCCCGACGGCCGCGGACCTGATCGCCTCGTACAACCTGTCGATCCTGATCGTCGATATCGCCCGGATCACCAAGACGGTTCGCCTGGGGGATGTCGCGAGCCACCCGCTGATCGAGCGCCTGGGGCGCGCGGACGACACGTTCGCGTTCTCCGTCGGCACCCGGTACGGCGCGCTGCGGCAGACGTGGAACGCGTCCCTGCGCGGCGGGCCGACGTTCGCCTCGGCCGACGCGAACCAGACGTTCTCCGGGCTGGGCCTGACGACCGGACTCGCCACCGACCACCCGTGGGCGGAGCAGTGGGGCTTCTACACGAACAACCGCCTGTCGCTGCTGGTCGGCCCGAACAACCGGAAGAGCGTCGCGAGCGGGACCGACGCCGGCGGGCCGTTCAACAACTCCCTCGTCGAGAACAAGACCATCCTGCTCCCGGCGCTGGAGTTCGAAGCCGGCGTCCGATACATGGCGCCGCTGGACTCGAAGAAGTTCCAGGCCAACGGCACGGGACCGCTGCTGTCGGCGCGGGTCGGGTTCGTCGGTCAGTTGTGGGGGAGCAGCGGGTTCCTCCCGGCCGCGGGTGCCGACGCGCGGTTCACCAACCGCCCGCTGTACCTGATCGGCGTGACGGTCCTCGCCGGCATCGAGTACTGATCGCGCGGTCGAAGGTTTGGCGGTATGGTTTACTCGGCCCGAGTGGGTCGAGCGGATCGGCGGGAACTGGAAAAAATGGAGCCGGTCCGTCGCGCCGGGGCGAGTCCGGCGTAAGAATGGAGGTAGACCGCGCGTGACTACGCGAACAGATGGGGTGTGGTCGTGGCCCTCGAACGCGAAGTCGAACTGTTCAACCGAGAACTGCCGGCGCTTTTGGCGAATCCGGTGAACGTCGGGCGTACCGTCTTGATCGGGGGCGACCCGGCCGAGATCGTTGGTGTATTTGTGACTGAAGAGGAAGCGATCACGGCCGGCTACGAGCGGTTCGGGCTGTGGACGGCCTTCCTGGTGAAGCGAATCGCACCGGCGGAGGCTCCCAAGTACTTCTCGCGGAACCTGCGATGCCCTACGTGACCGGACCCATCGGCCCGGGCGGCGCGGTCGTGGACGTGCTCATCGGCGTCCCGGGGGTTCGGGCTTCCCTCCTGCGTAAGAGCAACTTCCCCATCCCGGCAGCCGTGCCCGTTCGCGCTCTCATCGACACCGGAGCCAGTTTGTCCGGCTTCGCGCCGCGCGTGTTTCGTGAGTTGGATCTCCGCCCGCTCGATCAGATCGAGATCTACACGCCCTCCACCCGGCCCGGATCGCCCTACGCGTGCGACCGCTACCTCGTCGGGCTGGCGCTGGTCGCGGGCGGTCGCAGTCATCCGTTTCCCGACCTCCACGTCATCGAAACCGATTGTTGGTTGCCCGATGAGGGGATCGAAGCTCTCATCGGGCGAGACATCCTCAGTCGGTGCAACTTCTGGTACGTCGGAATCGAAGACACGTTCAACCTGAGTTTCGCTTGAGATCGAGCAGTGCGGCCCGGAAACGACGATGTGAAACGACCAACGCCCAGGGCCATCCCTGGGCGCTCTTCTCTTTCTGTCCTCTGGCGCTACGGGCGGGCCGGCTTCGGAATCTCCGGCGGGAGTAGCACCGGCGGCGGGCGGTCCGGGGCCAGTGGGCGCACCACCGGGCTGCTGCCCAGCGGGGCCGGCGACGCGTCCGGTAGGTACGTCGGGCGGCTCGGCTCGTTGTCCGGCGCGGCCGCGCGAACGGCCTTCACCGGCGGTTCGAGGAGCGGCATCGCGGGCGCGGCCGACGTGCGGAGTTCCGTCCGCGTCCCGCTCCCACTGCCGCCCGCCAGCCCGCCCGGCGGGGTGGTGTCGCGGGCGACCACGCGGGCCGGCGGCGTCTTCAGCGCCGTCAGCCACGCCTCCTCGAGGGCGTCGATCGTCTCGAACCCGAACACCCGGCTGGCCGCCCCGTTCCAACTCTCCGCGGTGTTGCCCTGCATCCCGGCGCCGAGGAACTGTAGCAGCTTCCCGCGCCCCTCCTTGCCGTCGCCGCCCTTCTTCACGAGGTAGTGCGACACCGAATAGCCCTGCGCGTACAGCACGATCATGTCGCGCGGGTACTCGGTCATGCGGAACAGCACCTTCAGCCGGATGCCGCGACCGGCGTTCAGCAGTTCGCGACACCGCACGTCGTGGTTGAAGCGCTCTTCGTCGTTCTCGCTCAGCACGCTGCCGCCCTCGTCGGCCCAGCGCGGCACCGGGCGGCCGAAGTGGTTCGCCAGAACCGTGTGCGTGACCTCGTGCGGCAGCACGCTGTTCAGGAGTTGCTTCGCGTCGCCGCGGATCTCCATGCGGGTGCTGGTGACGACCGACTTGCCGCCGTCCTGGCCGAAGGTGAACGTGGTGGCACCGCCGGCGGAGCCTTGCGTGATCTGCACCTGGAGCGGGCACCGGCGCGGCCACTGGGGCATCTCGTGCCCGGTCCACTCCAGCGCCTTCTCCTTGCGGTAGAACTCGGCCATGTCGCCGAACTTCCGGGCGAGTTCGGCCGTCGGCGCGTCGGTGCTGAAGTTCGCGGTGTCGTACGTCGCGGCGGACGCGAGCGCGGGCGCAATGAGCACCACAACGAGCGCGCTGAGTTGCCGACGAAGAGTCATTCCCTTGACCTCCGTGGAGTGAACGCCAGGCCGCCAACCGGCCGTAAAGTAAGGGCGTCGGAAGTCTAACCGCAAGCGGTGTGCCGGGAACGCCGGGTGGCGGAACCGGGCAGAAATGTGCCCGCGCAACGTGCGGCGGGGGCAGCGGTTCGGGATTCCGCGCGTGGTGCCGGTGGGGACGGCGCGCGTCGTGCGTGGTGTAATAACTACAGCCGGTATCGGACCGAAACGGCGTGCAAGAATTACAAGTGCGACGGGCCGAACGAGCGCCGCCTGAGTTCAAGGTGGAGCGCGGCGAGCCGGGCCATTCGATGTGAGAATCTGGGTGGCTCCGGCAGAGCGCCCAAAACTTCGCGCGGCGCATCGTCTGTTCCCATCAGGAACTTGAGGCAATCTTTGTCGCCCGCGCGGTTTTTTCTTGACTGTAGCCCCGCCGATCGCCAAGCTATCCCCACGTCGCTCGATGGATCAGCGACGCACCCATCACACGGCCAGGGAGGGTCACACCAATGCTCGTTACCACCGAATCCAAGGCTCAGGGCTGGCGCGCGGTCGCGGTCTTCGACGACCGCACCGACGCCCTCATGTTCGTCGGTCGCTCGTCCACCCAGGTCCGCCAGATGTACGCGGAGGCGTTCGCGGAAGTCCTCGACGAGGAGGAGCGCGAGCACGTCACCACGATCCAACTCCAGCAGTGGAGCGGCGCGCCGGACGCCGGCCGCTGGGTGCTGAAGACCACGCTCAAGCTGCCGGTGCCCGTCGTTAAGCTCCGCATCGCCGCGTGAGCCTTCGCGGTCTGACATTCTCGAACGAGCCGCGACCGGCCGGGAGCGGGCCAGCCACTTTCTGCGAAGGTGACTGGCCCGCTCCC
>JAYUBA010000073.1:0-8971 GCA_043741075.1 Frigoriglobus sp. | reverse complement strand
CGCCCCTTGCGGGAGAGGGTGGTCGGCGCTTCGCCGACCGGGTGAGGGGGCGTTGGCATACACGGACAATGCAAAGCGGTCTTGGCTCGCGAGGCTTGACACCTCACCCGGCTCGAGGACTCGCCACCCTCTCCCGCAAGGGGAGAGGGCCAGAAAGGTGCCCCTCACTTCTTCGCGGGCGGCGCGTCCCAGACGTGCGCCATGAGTTCGTAAATCTCCGGCTCGCTCTCCTTCAGCTCGGCCCGGTTGAACGGGAAGAAGTCGTTCGAGCCGAAGTAGCTCTCCGTCATCTCGGCGAAGAACTCCTTGTGGTTGGTGAGCGCGTAGTGCCTCACGCGGGTGCCGTTGTGGAGCAGCGTCTTCTCCCCGCGCCCGCTCTTCTTGTACTTCTCGTACGCCTCCTCGACGCGCGGCTCGTCGAAGCCCAGTACCTGATCGTGGTACGCGTGCGCCAACTCGTGCAGGATCACCCACGGTTGCTCGTTGACGTTCCGCTTCGTGGCCACATCGGCCGCGCGCGGCAGGTGGACGCACTTCACGAGGTCGGGCGAGTAGCCGTTCGCCTTGAGCCAGTCGGCGCTCGGGTGGTACTGCATGGGCACGAGGTTCCCGTGCGTCAGGTCCAGCACGATGGTCACCGCTTGCAGCTTCTTCAACTTGTCCGCGGGCACCACCACCTTGATGTCGCTCAACTTGCCTTCAAGGAAGCGGAGGGCGCGCGTTCCCACCGCGTCGTCCGGTGCCTGCAGCAGTCGGTCATCGACACGGACGGTCCAGCCTTCGACCTTCTTGACCGTGCGCGACGTGGGCTTCGGCGGCTCCGGCTTGTCCTTCGGTTGCGCGGGCTTGTCCTTCGGTTGCGGTGCGAGGAGCTTGACCATCCCCTTCCCGAGCGCGTCGCCGACCAGGACGTAGGTTTCCGCGTTACCGAACTCGTGGTGCCCGTGGCCCGTGTTCGGCGACTCCTTCGCCGGGCGCACGAAGTCGCGCGTCTCGACGAACAGCACATTCCCCTTGAACTCGGGCTTGGCCGCGGCGGCGGCCTGTGCCTTACGAAGCGTCGCCCACGCGCCCGGCGCGTCCACCCACGGACCGGTGAGTTCGCCGATCACGACCGGCAGGTTCGGCGCCTTCAGGTCTTTGCGCACGTCCGTGATGAGGTTCACGAGGTTCTGCTCGTACTCGGGCACCGCGTTCTTCGGATCGGTGCCGTCGTTCCAGCCCTGGTACCAGACGAACCCCGCGAGTTCGTACCCCTGCCCCGCGTACGCCGGGAACTCGGCCTTGAGGTTCGCGAGCGCCGCGCGGACGTCCTCCAACATCTTCGTGTAGTACGGGCCGACCGCGCCGCCGGAACTCGGCGGGCGGAAATCCTTGTACAGGCTCTTCCCGCCCCACGCGGTCTTGATGAGCAGCACCTGCTCGGTGAAGTGATCCCCGACGACGTGGCCGAACTGGAGTTCGGGGCCGAAGTGGTGCTTGTCGCCGTACACGCTAAAGCCCAGCGCCAGTGGCCCCGCGAGGAGCGGTCCCTTCTCCCTCTGGTAGCGCACCCACACGTCGTTCCGGACCGCCCACTCGCCCTTGTCGGTCCGGAGGTGCTTCACGAGTCCGGCCTTGGTCGGATCGTTCAGCAGCGCCTTCAGCGTGCCCTTGCCGTCGTTGTAGTCCTTGCCTTCGAGGTCCACGACCGCGTGGCCTTCCATGTTCGACTGGCCGGCGAGGACGAACACCTTAACCGGCTTCGGCGGGTCGGCCGCGCGAACTCCCGGCGCGGCCGAGAAGCCGAGAAGGCAGAGGAGGAGCGCAATTCGTGGCGTCATGAGAACAGTCTCGCGAGAGCGGGAAAGGGCGAATTACTTGTCCTTCGGGCGCGTGCACGGGAACGGCGGCGCGCCCGCTTCGATCCACCGGCGCACCGCGTCGATCTCTTCGGCTGGCATCCGCGGGTGCGTGAGCGGCGGCATCACGCGCTCCCCGTCGGCGACGAGCAACTCGTACAACTCGGACTCGTCCGGGCGGCCGGGAACGACCACCTTGCGCACCCGGACGAGCAGGTCGTGATTCAGAATCTTAAGCCCACTCTCCGGTTTCGTCTTTTGATGGCACTCGAAGCAGTTGCTGCGAAAGATCGCCTTCACCTGGGCCGCGAGTTCGGACCGCGGAACTACGGGCGCGACCGGCGCGTGCGGGTCTTCCTCCGGGAACGGCGGTGCGCCGCCGGCGATCCACTCCTTGAGAATCGCCAGCTCCATCTCGGACACGCGCGGCAGGTCGTCTTCCTCCTCCGGCGGCATCGACCCGTCTTCGATTCGCTGGATCAGGCGGGACAGGTCCGGGTGTTCCGGCACGACGTTCTTCCGGTTCGCATCCATCAGGGACGCGCGGTCGAGTACATGGAACTTCCGGTCGATCTTGGTCGGGTTCGCGCCGTGGCACTCGTAGCAGTGCCGGTGCAAGATTTCGCGCGCCTGCGGGGCCACTTCCACCGCCCGCGCGCGGCGCTGCTCGCGCTGCACGTACCCGCGCCCGCTTCCCGCGGCACCGGCGACCAGGACGAGTAGCACCGCCGCCGCCCAGACCGGCCGCCGCCGGACCCACTTGAGCGCGCGGCCGGGCAGCGAGGACCGCCGCGCCGCGACCGGTGCGCCCGTGAGGAACCGGCGCAGGTCGGCGGCGAGCGCCTCCGCGGTGGCGTACCGGCGGGTCGGGTTCTTCTCCAGGCACTTCAGGCAGATGGCTTCGAGGTCGCGGGGGACGCCGGACCGCACCCGCCGCGGCGCGGCCGGTTCGTCCGCGATCACCTGGCGGAGCGTTTCCAGCACGCTCCCCGCGCGGAACGGCGGCCGGCCGGTGAGAGCTTCGTACAGGATCGCGCCGAGGGCGTAGATGTCGCACGCCGGGCCGATGGCGTTGGTGCTGCCTTGCGCCTGTTCGGGGGCCATGTACGCGGGCGTGCCGATTACCTCGCCGGTCGCGGTGTGGTCGGTCTCGACACCCAGCCGCTTCGCCAGCCCGAAGTCGGACACCTTGGGAAGAAATGATGAGTGATGAATGATGAGTGATGAATCTGAACCGGGCGTGGCTTTCGCCTTCGATTCATCATTTATCCTTGATCCTTCAGCCTTTCCTAAAAGGATGTTGGCCGGCTTCAGATCGCGGTGGACGATGCCGCGGGCGTGGGCGTGGTGGATCGCGCGGGCCAGCACCTCCACCAACTCGGCCGCAGTCCCGAAGGGGAGCGGACCGGTGGCGAGTCGGTGCGCCAGTGTCCCGCCTTCCACGTACTCCATCGAGAAGAACGAGTGGCCGTCTACCTCGCCGACCTCGTGAATCTGGACGATGTGCGGGTGCTGCAAGTGGGCGACCGCTTCGGCCTCCACGCGGAACCGGGCGAGTTGCTTCGGCCCGACGCGGAACCCCGCGATCATCTTCAGCGCGACCGTCCGCCGCAGCCCGACTTGTGTCGCCTTGTACACGACGCCCATGCCGCCCTGGTCGATCACTTCGAGCAGTTCGTACCCGAGCGGGAGCAGCTTCTCGGCGAGGTGCGGGGGAACGGCGGGGTGCGCGCCGCGCGCGGGGTGCGTCGCGTGCGGACCCAGGCCAAGCATCTCTTCCATCGACTCGAACGCCGCGATCCGCTGCGCGAGTTCGTCGGCCAGTTCGGGTTGGTCGGCGCACACCTCCCGTGCCGTCGGCGCGGAGCCGAGGCGGCGGAGTTCCTGCCAGCGGATCAGGAGTTCGTCGATCGCACTCGCGCCGGTCACGTGGGCCTCGTGGGATCGCGTCAGGCGCCGGGCGTTTCGCCGTTCCGCGCCCGGTGCAGGTTCAGCATCGCGGCCTGCCACCGGCGCTGCAACGTGCGCAGCGACACGCCCAGCACCTCGGCCGCGTCCGCCTGGGTCATGCCCTGGTAGAAGATCAGCCCGAAGACCTCGCGCTCGTCGTCGGGAAGCGCGGCGGCCTGCGCGTGGAACTCGGTCCAGTCGGTGAGTGCCGCCGGGTCGTTGCTGTTGTCGGCGGGGTCGCGGGCGCGGCGCTCCGGTCCCGGTTCGGCGTCCCAACTCTCGTGGTGCGCCGCGGCGCTCTCCGGGCCGGAGTAGTGCCGGGCGAGGTCGAGCAGTTCGCGGCGAATCTGCGTCGTCGCGAGGGCGTAGAACGCCCGCACGTCGGCCGGGTTCACCTGTTCGAGCGCGCGGCACAGGCGCACGAGCGCGTTCTGCAACACGTCGTCCGTTTGTGCCCACCGGCGGACGCGGGGGTAGTCCCGCAGCATCAGGTGCGTGAGTGCCTCCAACCGCTTGCCCGCGAGCACGATCAGTTCGTTGAGCGCGGCGGCATCGCCTTGGCGGACGCGGGAGAGGCACGACCGCAACCCGCTCGCGTGTGTGGAACCGTCCGGCATACGGAGACTTCCGACCGTGGGGAGGAACCCGGCGGAGCGCAACGTGCGGTACTGAGGATGACTCCAGTTTACGCGCGCGCGGCGACCGAGCCTAGCGGGAACGCGTCGCGCCACCGGTGAAACTGGCCGCCGGCGTCGGTAACTTGAACGTCACGAGCGAGGACGGCCCCGTCCGCCGTTTCCAGGAGCGAACGTGCCTAGCCCCCGCGCCTCACCCGTCACCGTCGCCGTCGGCTCGCTCGTCGTCCTCGTCGGGCTGGCGGCCGGGTTGTGGCGGCGCGAACACCAGAACCGCCCCGGCCCACTCGACCGGCCGCTCATCGTGTACGCCGCGCCCACCAGCCGGCTACCACTCGAAGCAATCGCGGCCGACTACGAGCGCGAAACCGGGCAGCGCGTCGAGCTGCGGTTCGGCCCGTCCGAAGACGTACTCACCAAGGTGCGGTTCCCGGTGCCCGGCGACCCTGCCGACCTGTTCGTTCCCGCCGACGACAGCTACATTCGACAGGCCCGCGACCTGGGGCTGACCGCGGAAACCATCCCCATCGCGCGGACGCGCGCGGTGTTGCTTCTGGCGAAGGGGAATGCGAAGGGCATCGCGGCGTGGGCCGACCTGCTCCGCGACGGCGTGCGGGTGGCCGTGCCCAACCCCGGCGCGGCGGTCGGGAAGTTGGCCCGCGAACACCTCACGAATACGCGGCGGTGGACCGTGCTGGAGCCGCGCGTAGTGGACACCGGAACCGTCACCGAAGCCGCGAACGCGACCAAACTCGGCAGCGCCGACGCGGCCGTTGTGTGGGACGCGGTCGCCAACGCCCCGGCCTACGCGGGCCAGACGGTTCTCGCCGTTCCCGAACTGGACGGCGTCACCGGGCGCGTCGAACTGGCCGTACTGACTCAATCACGCGACCCGGCCGCGGCGCTCAGGTTCGCGCGCTACGCCACGTCCGCCGACCACGGACTCGTTCACTTCCGCGCGTTCGGGTTCCGCGTCGAAGAAGAGGCCGGCGGAATCGCCCCGGCGTTGCGCGAAGCCATTAAGCGTCACGACGGGGGGACCGGCCCGTGACCGCACCGCGTTCGAGTTCCGACCGCCCGTTCTACGTCTGCCTCGGACTGCTCGGCGGGTTGTACGTCGCGCTCATCGTCGCGCTGCTCGCGGCCGACATCGCGCACACGTCGTTCGGCGACCTCGCACGGGCGTTCGCGTCGCCGCAGATTCGCGCGGCCGTCTGGCTCAGCATGTTGAGTTGCTCGGCCGCCGCCATCCTGTCGGTGTGGGTGGCGGTGCCGCTCGGCTACCTGCTGTCGCGCACGCGGTTCCCCGGCCGCGAAGTCATCGACGTACTTCTCGACGTGCCCATCGTGCTGCCGCCGCTCGTCGTCGGGTTGAGTCTGCTCATCCTGTTCCAGACGCCCCCCGGCGCGTGGTTCCAGCAGACCGTGATGCCCGTCACCTACGCCGTGGCGGGGGTGGTGCTGGCGCAGTTCGCGGTGTCCGCGGCGTTCGCGGTCCGCACGATGCGGGTGACGTTCGACCAGATCGACCCGCGGGCCGAAGACATCGCCCGCACGCTGGGGTGCAGCCGCGCGCAGGCGTTCTGGCGGGTGACGCTGCCGGAAGCACGGCGCGGCGTGCTGACCGCGTTCACGCTGGCGTGGGCGCGGGCGCTGGGCGAGTTCGGCCCGATCCTCGTGTTCTGCGGGGCGACGCGGATGCGGACGGAAGTACTCTCGACCAGCGTGTTCTTGGAGCTAAGCATCGGGAACCTGGAGGCGGCGCTGGCCGTGTCGCTGCTGATGATCGCGGTGGCCGTGGCGGTGCTGGTCGTGACCCGCGCGTTCGGCCTTCGCGGGACCGGGCTGATTTGAAGAGCACATCGTAGCGCACGCGGCCCGCGTGCGTTGCGAAGAACACGCGGGCCGCGTGCACTACGACGAATTTGAGCCGAGTGGGAGAACCCGTGATCGCGGTCGAAGGGTTGAACATCCGGCAAGGCGCGTTCGCCCTCGAAGGGGTGACGTTCACCGTGCCGACCGGCGCGTACGCGGTGCTGATGGGACCGACCGGCGGCGGGAAGACGACCCTGCTAGAAGTGATCGCGGGGCTGCGCCGCCCGGCTGCCGGGCGGGTCGTTCTCGCCGGGCGGGACGTGACCATACTGCCGCCGGCGGCGCGGAACGTCGGGTACGTTCCCCAAGACGGGGTGCTGTTCCCGACGATGACCGTGCGCGAAAACCTCGCGTTCGCACTGCGCGTGCGCGCCGTTTCTCGGACGGACATCGACGCCCGCGTGGCCGAGTTGGCGGAGCAACTCGGGCTAACCGCGCTGCTCTCCCGCCGGGCGGTCGGGCTGAGCGGCGGCGAGGCGCAGCGGGTGGCGCTCGGGCGGGCGCTCGCGTTCCGGCCGCCGGTGCTGCTCCTCGACGAACCGCTCAACGCGGTGGACGAGGTCACCCATGACCGTTTGGTTGCGCTGCTGCGGGAGGTGCGGAATCGCGGCGAAACGACCGTGCTGCACGTCACCCACAGCCGGGCAGAAGCGGATTTGCTGGGGGCGCGGCTGTTGAGGTTCGAGGGCGGGCGGGTGACGACGGACGACCTTAAAACAACTCGCTGATCGGTTCGGGGTCGTCCAGCACGTTGACCGGGCGCCCGCTGGGGTCGAGCAGTTGCAACTTCGGGTCGATGCCGAGTACCTGGTAGATGGTCGCGTGGATGTTCGACGGCGTGACGGCCCGCGTGAGCGGCGTGGCACCCAGTCGGTCGGTCGAGCCGATCACCCGCCCGCCCTTCACCCCGCCGCCGCCCATCAGGCAGAACATCGAGTTGCCCCAGTGGTCGCGGCCCGGCGTACCCTTGCTCATCGCCGCGCCGCCGTTGCCGCCGTCGTTCATCTTGGGCGTTCGGCCGAACTCGCCGCACAGCACCACGAGCGTCGTGTCGAGTAGTCCGCGGTCGTCGAGGTCGGTGAACAGCGCGGACACGGCGCGGTCCACCTTCGGCAGGTAGTTCTCGTAGCCCGCCTTCAAGTCCCAGTGGTGATCCCAGCCGCCGAAGTGAACCGTGACGAACGTGGACCCGGCTTCCACCAACCGCCGGGCGAGCAGCGTCGATTGGCCCCAACTGTCGCGGCCGTAGCTGTCGCGGAGGCGCGTCGGTTCCTTGCCGATGGCGAACGCCTCGCGGGCGGTCGGGCCGGTCACGAACTCGAACGCCTCGTGCGAGAACTTGTCCATCGCCTGCGCCGTCGGGTGCGCGTCCAGGTGCGTCCGCTTGCCGTCGAAGTGCTTGAGTAAGCTCTTGCGGTCTTCGAGCTTCTCGACGGTCAACCCGGCGGCGAGGTTCAGGTTGCGCACCTGAAAGTTCGCGGCGCTCGGGTCGCCGGTCACGAACGGGTCGTGCTGCACGCCGAGCATGTGCCCGCCGAAGTAACCCGGCGCGAGGCCGATGCTGGCCGCGTGCGGGCTGGCCGTGTAACCGGGCACGCCCGGCTTGCGCGCGCCGACCTCGCGGTTCGCGATGGCCCCGATGCCGGGGAACCGCTGCCCGTTGTTCACCCCGTTCACGCCCATGTCCTTGGTCGTGAGCATCCGGTGCCCGCCGGCGAAGTGGTCCCCGGTGTTGTGGTACAGCGACCGCACCATCGAGAACTTGTCCGTCACCATCGCCTGCTTCGGGAACAGCTCAGTCACGTCGAAGCCGGGCACCTTGCTGCGGATCGGCTTCCAGATGCCGCGGTACTCGGCCGGCGCGTCCGGCTTCATGTCGTACATGTCCATGTGCCCCGGCCCGCCGTCGAGCCAGATCAGAATCACGGACGTGTTCTTGCTCGTGTCCTTCGACGCGTCCTTCGCGCGAAGGAGTTGGGGCATTCCCACCGCGGCCATCCCGGCGACGCCCAGTTGCAGGAAGCTGCGGCGGTTGAGGCCGTCGCAGTAGCGGCCGGAGGAGCCGAGATCGAGTCGGAACACGGGAACGCTCCAGGAGTGGAGTGAGCGGAGGCGCTTCGGCGGGAGAATACGCGGCAGGCGCGCGGCGGGGGGCTGATACAACTTTCGCACACCCGCAGCCTGCGGTCAAGCGCCATCTGGAATGTCGTGAAACGACGGCGGCCCGCTCCTGTATGGAACGGGCCGCGTCGGGGTCGTCTTCGCTTCGCGTTACCCACAGGAGCCGCAAGACGCGGCGTCCGTCTTGCTCGCCTTCATCGCGTCCACCGAGTTCTTGTTCAGGTGAACGTGACTGTCCACATGATCGACCATCGACGTGGGCAGGAAGTGGTGCATCCCGTCGGGGCTGCTGTCCTTGGTCAGCTTGATCGCGTTGCCCTCGACGCGGTCCACCTTACCGATGAGCTTCCCGCAGGACGCAACCACGGACATGTGCGGGTGGATGCCCGCGACGCCCACGTCCGAGCCTTCCTTCGTGCCCAGCCCGGTCTTATCCTTCACCCAGTCGGCCGCTTGCGTCACCTTCTCGACGACCTCGTCCTTGGCGTGCAGCAGTTTGTCCTTGATGTCGGCCATGGTAAACCCCTCGCGTCGTGTTGGGCAGCGAAG
>JAYUBA010000072.1:0-2727 GCA_043741075.1 Frigoriglobus sp. | reverse complement strand
CAGGCCAGAGGCCCACCCCACGGCGAAAACTCTTCGAGGTTCCCATGACGGCTCGCACCATCGCGTTGGTTCTCACAACCCTCGCACTCCCCTCCGCCGCGCGCGGCGCGGACGAGAAGATCGCGCACGGCTTCCTCGCGACCGGCGCGGAGACGTACATCGCGGACGGCACCGGCAAGCGGACCTGGAGCTACCCGCACTCGACGCGCGACGGCTGGGTGCTGCCCAGCGGCAACGTGCTGCTCGCGCTCTCCAAAAGCAAGGACTACCCCGGCGGTGCGGTGGTCGAAGTGACGAAGGACGGGAAGACGGTGTTCGAGTTTGCGGGCACGCAGGCGGAAGTGAACACCGCTCAGCGGCTCGAATCTGGCAACACCATGCTCACCGAAGCCGGCGACAAGCCACGCATCCTCGAAGTGGACGCGAAGGGCAAGATCGTCGTCGATGTGCCCATTCAGGCGCAGACGAAGGACACGCACTTGCAAACGCGGATGGCCCGCAAGCTCGCGAACGGCAACTACCTCGTCCCGCAACTGCTCGACAAGGTAGTGCGCGAGTACGACGCGACGGGCAAGGTGGTGTGGGAGGTGAAGACGCCGAACATGCCGTTCACCGCGATCCGCCTGCCGGACGGCAACACGCTGATCTCCTGTACCTGGGGCAACCTCGCCATCGAAGTGGACAAGGCCGGCAAGGAGGTGTGGCGGATCAGTACCGACGACCTGCCGGGCAAGCCGCTCAACGACGCGTGCGGCTGCCAGCGCCTACCGAACGGCAACACGGTGCTGACCAGTTACCGCACGGCCGCGAACAAAACGAAGCTGATCGAGGTGACGCGGGAGAAGAAGGTGGTGTGGACGTACACGGACGCGGGCAAGTCCGGCATCCACCACTTCCAGATTCTCGACACCGACGGCAAGGCGATTGAAGGCACCCCGCTGCGGTGATACGGCGTGGAAGAGAAGACCCCTCACCCGCCTCGAAGCGCGGCGACCTCTCCCCGCGAAGCGCGGGGCGAGGTGAAGACACGGCGGCTCCGCGTGGCTCACCGGCGCGGGCAGTTCCACGGACCGGCGTTGTGCCCACCTCGCCCCGCGCTTCGCGGGGAGAGGTCGCCGCGCTTCGAGGCGGGTGAGGGGTCTTCTCTTCCACGCCTCAGGCCCGTTCGGGGGATCTCACTTCGATTAATTTTCGCCTACTACGGGGAGATGGCGACCTTCGCTCCGATGGGGTATATGGGTAGGTGTGATTGGAAAGGCGAACCTTGCGTTCCGCGGCCGTGTCCGTCCGCCACTCATTTGGAGGACCGCGATGACCGACGACGAATTCCTGACCAAGTTCGAACAGCGCCTGATCGGGCGCGCCCAGTGGACGCACGCGGCTCACGTTCGCATGGCGTGGCTGTACGTGGCGCGGACCGGCACGTACCGGGCCGCCCGCGGCAAGGTGCGGTCCGGCATCAAGAAGCTCAACCAAGCGTTCCTGGCCCAGTCGGTCGCGCCGTGCGGCGTCACCCCGCCGGCCGAACCCGCGGCCGAACCCAAATCGGTCGGCTTCCACGAGACCATCACGACGGCGTTCGTCCGGCTCGTCGCGTCGCGGGCGCGGCCGGGGGAAAAGTTCGCCGCGTTCCGCAAGCGCAACCCGGACCTGTTCGACCGCAAGCTCTCCGCGCTGCTGGCGCACTACACGCCGGGGCTGCTGTTCTCCGACGGGGCGAAGGCGAAGTTCGCCCAACCGGACCTGCAACCGCTGCCGCGGGCGTAGCGCCCACGCGTGACTCTGCGTCACCCATTCGGCTTGCCCTTCGGCTTGAACAAGCTGCTCCGCCACAGCCGCAGCTTGTTCATCCAGAACTTGTTCACGGTGGCGAGCGTCTGGAGGCCGTACTTGGTGCTGCGGCGGAAGTTGATCTGACTCGCTTCCGAGAAGTACCGCACCGGCACCGGGATGTCGCCCAGGCGGAAGCCGAAGTGGACCGCCTGCACCAGGAACTGCGTGTCGAACACGAAGTCGTCGCTGTTCCGCTCGAACGGGATCGTTTCCAGCACCTGCCGCCGGTAGACGCGGAACCCGCTGTGGAACTCGCCCAGGTTCTGACCGAGCATCAGGTTCTCGAACGCGGTCAGCCCGCGGTTGCTCACATACTTCCACCACGGCATCCCGCACTTCAGCGCCTCGGCGCGGCTGCGGACGCGGTTGCCGAGGATCACGTCGCAGATGCCCAGCTCGATCATCCCGACCGCGTGCGGGATCACCCGCGCGTCGTACTGGTAGTCCGGGTGGATCATCACGACGATGTCGGCGCCGTGGTCGAGGCAGTACTTGTAGCACGTCTTCTGGTTGCCGCCGTAGCCGGTGTTCTTCTCGTGAACGATGACCGTCAGGCCCATCTCGCGGGCGATCGGAACCGTGCGGTCCGTACTGCCGTCATCGACGAGAAGGATTTCGTCCACGCTGCCGGCGGGGAAGTCCGCGACGGTGGCCGCGAGCGTGCGCTCGGCGTTGTACGCGGGGAGTACGGCGATGATCTTGTGCTTGCGCGGGGGCGTGAGTTCGTCGGGCTTGAGGATGCGGTCTACGTGAAAGACTGCGTGGACCGGGTTGAGCGGCGGCTCGTGCAGCAGGGTGGACGGCATGGGGTGGGTCGCGGTGGTGGTGGCGTAACCGGCGTTCCGTTCAGTATATGATGCGAAATGCGGTGGTGAATTCCTGAAATGCGGGAGG
>JAYUBA010000071.1:0-2732 GCA_043741075.1 Frigoriglobus sp. | reverse complement strand
TGAAGTGGCGGATCACGTCGATCTCGCCGACCTCCGGCAGCGCCGGCGGGGCCGCGGCCAGTTCGCGCGCCGGCAGCAGGTCGGTCAGCGGCACGTCGGGCACGTCGCACTCGGGCAGCCGGTGGCAGCGCCGGCCGGGCCGCGACAGTTCAAAGATCAGCCGCGAAGGAGTCGTGTTCATGGGGTCAGCTTCCGGTACGGGTCGGAGTTCGTTTCGAGAGGATGTCGTTCGCCCAGGCCGTTTCGGCGGTGTTGAGCGGTAGCCGGGGCGGCTCACCGTACCGGGCTTTGCGGGCGTACCGGCTGTTGTCGTAAGCGCGGTCGAGGAGCGGTTGCAACTCGACGAAGATCGGCGGCACCCCAGGGTCGAGCGGAATCGGCACGCGCGGCAAGCGGTCGGCGAGCGACACGGCCGCGACTACGTATTGCCCGGCCACCGCACGTCCGGAGACGCAGACGTGGTAGCAGAAGTTGGGAGCCCGGCGGGCGAGGCGTTCGAGGGGCACCGCCGTCGTGTGCCGGCCTTCGCGGAGCAAGTCGATCTCGACGACGGCCACCCCGGCGACGCGGCACCGGCCCTGCTTGTCGAGGTACTGGTCCCGGCCTTTGCCGCCGGGGGCCTTGTTCGACGGGCTGAGGACTTCGAGCGAGGTGACGAGTCGGTCGCCGTGGGTGGAACGAATCTCGACGGACTTCTCCTCAACCGGCAACGCGTCGGGGGCGATCACCATGAGTCCCGGCCCGTCGTACAACTGGGCGGCGGCGAACTTCGGCGGGGCGTCCGGCCCGGTGAGGAACACGTCCGGCTCCCGTTGGTTCTCGTCGTCGATCCAGACGCGCGTCGCCGCGCTGGCGACGTAAGGCTCCGGCAACGCCGCGTTGATGGCGTCGCGCAGGTAGATGATCAGCGCGTCGTGCAGGTCGGGGAAGATGGCCGGGTCTTCGAGCCACGGGTCCATGCCCGGGAACGGCGACGGCATGTCAGCGGCCCTCCGGCGTGCGGGCGTTCAGAATACCCTCGGCCCACGCCTGTTCCTCGGGCGACAGCGGCGGCGTGCAAGGCTGCGTGTAATCGACGAGTTCGGGGTAGCGGCCGAAGTCATACGCGCGATCGAGGATCGGCTGGAGTTCAACCCTCACGCGCTCGACGCCGGGGTCGAGCGCGATCCCGATGGCCGGCAGCGGGCGGGCGAGCGGGAAGACGTTACCGAAGTACTTGTCGTCCGGCCCCTCCACGGCGCAAACGTGGTAGGGGAACTCGCCCCCGGCCAACCGCACGAGGCGAGACCGCGGCGCGGCGGTCGTGTGAACCCCGCCCCGCAGGAAGTCGAACTCGACGGTGTTCACCCCCGCAGCCCGGAACTCCTTCTGCTTCTTGAGGTAAGCCAGTCGCCCCTCGCTCCCGCGGGCCTTGTTCGACGGACTGAGCACCTCCACCGCAGTCACGAGGCGTCGCGTCCCCGGCGCGGTGACCTCCAGATACGACTCCTCGCGCCGCACCCGCGCCACGCGATGGCCGAGCGGGTACATCCCCGCGGAAGCGAGCACCGCCGTTCCGCCACCGGTCGGTTGCGGACGCCGGCCGAACAGGCTGACATCCGGTACGCGACGCTGGGCCTTCTCCGTCCAGACGATCATGCGGGTGATCGAGACGTACCCCGGCGGCATGGCCGCGTTCAGGGCATCGCTCAAACCCAGGATGAAACGGTCGTGCAGGTCGGGGAAGATGGCCGGGTCTTCGAGCCACGGGTCCATGCCCGGGAACGGCGACGGCATGTCAGCGGCCCTCCGCGTCGGGGGCCGGGCGGGCGTGCAGAATGCCCTCGGCCCACGCCTGTTCCTCGGGCGACAGCGGCGGCGTGCAGGGCTGCGTGTAGTCGGTGCGCATCGAGTAGCGGCCGCTGTCGTAGGCGCGATCAAGCATCGGTTGCAGCGCGATCGGGAGCCGCGGGACGCCGGGTTCGAGGGGGATTTCGATCTCGGGCAGCGGGCATTCCAAAGGGAAGACGGCTCCGAACAGCCGATCGACTTCCCCGGCCTCGGTCACGCAGACGTGGTAGTGGATGCGCCCGTCGTGGAGGCGGGCCAGGCGCGACCGGGGCACGGCGGTCGTGTGCGTGCCGGCGCGGAGCAGGTCGATTTCGACCATGTTGACGCCGCCCAGGCAGAACTCCTGCTGCTTGTCGAGGTACGCCTTGCGGCCCGCGCTGCCGGCGGCCTTGTTCGACCGGCTCAAAATCTCCACGGCCGTGACGATCCGCTCGCCGCCGGGGGCGTGAATTTCGAGGTACTTCTGTTCGATCGGCCCCAGGAACGGCCGCACGCCCAAGGGCTGCAAGCGGGACGGAGCGTCCAGGGTCGCGGTTCCCCCCGACGAAGGCGGACCGCGACGGGTCAAAAGGCTGATGTCCGGTTCGGTGCGCTGCTGGTCATCGACCCAAACGATGCTGGCGACTGCGGCGAAGTATCCCGGCGGGAGTGCCGCGTTGAGCGCCTCAAAGATGTACATCGTCAAGGCACTGTGAAGCCCAGGAAAAATGTCCCGGTCTTCGAGCCACGGGTCCATGCCCGGAAACGGCGACGGCATTGTCGGTCCTCCCCACCAGGGTTACGCCAGCGCGACCCGCAGGGCCGCGGCCAGGCCGTCGATCTCGGCCTTCGTCCGCTTCTCGGTCACGGCCACCGTCAGCGCGTCGGCGTACTCAGGATACCAGCGCGCCGCGGCCAACCCG
>JAYUBA010000070.1:0-2734 GCA_043741075.1 Frigoriglobus sp. | reverse complement strand
CCGCAAGGGGAGAGGGCAAGACAGATCCCCCTTCGTCATTGGTGGGTCATTCGTCATTGGCCTTAAACCTTGCCCTTGAAGAAGACGGCACCCAGCGGCGGCAGATTCAGCGACACGGAATATTTCTGCCCGTGCATCGGGGCGAACTCGGCGTACACCCCGCCGTTGTTGCCCACGTTGGTGCCGCCGTACACGCCCGCGTCGGTGTTCATCACCTCGGCCCACGAGCCGGGACCGGGCACGCCGACCCGGTAGTTGTGCCGCGGCACCGGCGTGAAGTTGAACGCCATCACGATCACGTCGTCGCCCTTACTCTTCCGCAGGCAGCAGATGACGCTGTTCGCCGCGTCGGTGCAGTCGATCCACTCGAACCCGCCGGGCTGGTTGTCGAGTTCGTGCAGCGCCGGCTCGGCCGCGTACAGCTTGTTCAGGTCGCGCACCACCGCCTGCACGCCCTTGTGCGGCTCGTGCTTCAGCAGGTGCCAGTCGATGCTCTGGTCGTGCCGCCACTCTTGGCGCTGCGCGATCTCGTCGCCCATGAAGATGAGCTTCTTCCCGGTCATGCCCCACTGGTACGCGAACATCAGCCGCAGCCCGGCGAACTTCTGCCACTCGTCGCCCGCCATCTTGTCCCACAGCGGCCCCTTGCCCTGCACCACCTCGTCGTGCGAGAGCGGCATCACGAAGCTCTCGTTGTACGCGTACAACATGCGGAACGTGAGGTCGTTCTGGTGGTGCTTCCGGTGGATCGGGTCCAGCGCGAAGTACTTGAGCGTGTCGTGCATCCAGCCCATGTCCCACTTGTAGCCGAAGCCCAGCCCGCCGACGTAGGTGGGCCGCGACACCATCGGCCACGCGGTCGATTCCTCGGCGTACGTCTGCACGTCCGGGAAGTGCCGGTACACCTCCTCGTTGAAGCGGCGGAGGAAGTTGACCGCGTCGATGTTCTCCCGCCCGCCGAACTGGTTCGGGATCCACTCGCCGGCCTTGCGCGAGTAGTCCAGGTACAGCATGGACGCGACCGCGTCCACGCGGATGCCGTCGATGTGGTACTTGTCGAGCCAGAACAGCGCGCTCGACAGGAGGAAGCTGCGCACCTCGTGCCGGCTGTAGTTGAAGACGTAGCTGCCCCAGTCCGGGTGGAACCCCTGGCGGGCGTCGGTGTGCTCGAACAGCCCGGTGCCGTCGAACTTCGACAGCGCCCACGCGTCCGTGGCGAAGTGGCTCGGCACCCAGTCGAGGATCACCGCGACGCCGTACTGGTGCAGCGTGTCGATCATGAACATCAGGTCTTGCGGGGTGCCGTACCGGCTGGTGGCCGCGAAGTACCCGGTCGTCTGGTAGCCCCACGACGCGAAGAACGGGTGCTCGGTGATCGGCAGCAGTTCGACGTGCGTGAACCCCATGTCCCGGCAGTACGCCGCGAGCTTCGGGGCCACGTCGCGGTAGTTGAGCGAGTGGTACGGCGGGTCGGCCTCGCGCATCCACGAGCCGAGGTGGACCTCGTAGATGCTCACCGCCTTGTCGTGCGCGCTCTTCGCCTTCCGGGTCGCCATCCAGTCGGCGTCGCTCCACTCGTAAGCCAAGTCCCACGTCACCGCGGCGGCCTTCGGCGGAATCTCGCAGGTGAACGCGAACGGGTCGGTCTTCTCGGCGACGAACCCGCCCGGTGCGGCGATGTGGTACTTGTAGCAGGTGCCCGACTTGACGCCCGGAATGAACCCGCCCCACACGCCCGACGAGCCCATCGCGTGCATCGGGTTCGCACCGCGGTCCCACGCGTTGAAGTCGCCGACCACGCTGACGTAGTCGGCGTTCGGCGCCCACACGGCGAACTGGTAGCCGGCGGTGCCGTTGACCGTGGCCGGGTGCGACCCGAGCTTGTCGTAGAGCCGCAGGTGGCTGCCCTCGTTGAACAGGTACATGTCCTGCGGGCCGAACCACCCGTACTCGCCCGGCGCGGCGGACGGCGGCGCGGGCGCGGGCGCGGGGTCCGCTCCGAACGGCAGAAACTTCGGCGGCTCGGCGGCGTGACTCATGGCTCGCCCTGACGGCATGAAGGGGGCTGGGCAGATAAGGAAGAAGTACCGGAATTGCGGGCGAACCGCCAGACGCGGGCGCGCGCTTACCGGTAAGAAGGGGAGTGAAGTGCAACGATTGTGCCAGCGGAAGGAGAGAGGAGCCGCGGATAAAGGTAAAAAGCGACAGATTACCGCCGCGACCGCCGTCCAGACAATGAATTCATCGCCGAGCGGAAATATTGCGCTGCAAAGTAATTCAAATAATCTTGCGAAACTTGTTGACATCATGACGTTATCACATAAGTATCAGCGTTCTTGATCCCACTCGTCAAACTGAAGTATCATGTCATTGTTCTGATGTACATCATGATGATGAAGGTGAAGGCTCTGCTTGCGTTGCTGGCTGTGATGCTGTATCTGACTACCACATCCGCAGCCGACGAGGTCGTGATCGGGGCGACCGGTACCAAAGTCCAAGGTGGGTCATTGGGTCGGTGCAGATCCTCGGCGCAAATTACACGGGCAAGCTGAAGACTGTGCTCAAGGTGACACTGGCCGACGGCACTGTGATCGCGAGCGTGGAAACCACCGTCGATTTCCAGAAGATCGCACCCTGCCCCATTCCCTGTTCCTCTCCAGAGCCTGACCCACTGCCGTCCCCGTCCCCGTTGCCATCGGACGCAATACTGATCGTTCCGGAATCCATCGAGCCG
>JAYUBA010000069.1:0-2736 GCA_043741075.1 Frigoriglobus sp. | reverse complement strand
AGACTTGTGCCGCACGCCCATGATCTCGCCCTCCGCGGTCCACGCGGACACCTCGAAGTCCGGGTTCGTCCACGTCTCCTTCTTGATGACCAGCGAGTGATACCGGGTCGCGTCGAACGGGTTGCTCATCCCCGCGAACAGCCCCCTGCCGTCGTGGTGGATCGGCGACACCTTGCCGTGCATGATGCGGGTGTTGCGGACCACCTCGCCGCCGAACGTGTGGCCGATGCACTGGTGCCCGAGGCACACCCCGAACACCGGCACGGCGTGCGCGAACCGCCGCAGCACGTCGTTACAGATGCCGGCTTCGGCCGGCGACTTCGGGCCGGGCGAGATGACGATGTGTGTCGGCGCGAGCGCCGCGATCGCGTCGGTCGTGATCTGGTCGTTGCGGACGACCGTCATGGGCAGGTCGGGGTCGATCTCCCCGAACCGCTGCACGAGGTTGTAGGTGAACGAGTCGTAGTTGTCGATCAGGAGGATCATGGGTGTTGGTCGTGGTGTGGCGTAAGATGATGCCGTCAGTTTAGCGGCAACCCCACCGGGGTCATGCGCTCACCCCTGCCGGCCGGGCAGCTTCTGGGCGCTGTTCGCGGTGGCGTCGTATTTGCTTTTCGCCTCTTCGTCAGTCATTGTTTCAAGGTACGCGTCGGACGCGGGGATGTCGTACCACGCGCCGTCGGCGAAATCCACGATGGCCCGCCCACCGTAGTTCACCGTGACGACGCGGCCCACCATTCCCGCGAACCGCTCGTACTCCGCGTGTCCTGCCTTCACGCGAACGTACTTGTCCGTCCACAATAGCTTCAGCGCCTCGGCTTCGTCGTAAGTTGGGAATCGCATGGGTTCCACCATACCCAGGGCTTACGCCCTGGGCTATTACCCAACGCCCCTTCGGGGCAAAGAATTGTCAGCCCCGGAACGCCTTCGGGCCGTGCGTCGGCGGGTCGAAGTCCAGCGCCTTCAGGAACCGCAGGGCGTCCGCTGCGCCATACTCGCGGTCCATGCCGGGGTCGTGCCAATCCACCGACAAGGGGCCGTCGTAGCCGATCGCGTTTAGCGCGCGAACGATTGCCGGCCAGTCGATGCCGCCGTGACCGGGCGAGCGGAACTGCCACCCGGATCGCGGGTCGCCGCTCGGCCAGTACCCCGCCAGCACCCCGGCGCGGCCGTTCAGCGTGAGCTGCGCGTCCTTGATGTGGACGTGATAGATGCGGTCCGGGAACCGGCGCAGGAACTCCACCGGATCGACGCCCTGCCAGTGCATGTGGCTCGGGTCGAACGTGAAGCCGAAGTCCTCGCGGGCGTCGAGCGCGTCGAGGACCAGTTCCGCGGAATAGAGGTCGAACGCGAGTTGCCCCGGATGCACCTCGCACGCGAACCGCACGCCGCTCTCGCGGGCCGCGTCGAGGATCGGGTTCCACTGCGCCGCGAACTGCTTGAGCGCGTCGGTAATCACGTCCTGCCGCGGTGCCGGGTAGCCCGCGACGTAGCCCCAGATGGGCGACCCGGTGAACCCGCTCACCACGCCCGCGCCGAGCCGCTCCGCGAGCCGGAACGTGGCCTTCATCTCTTCCGCGGCGCGCTGCTGCACCCCGGCCGGGCTGCCGTCGCCCCACACGTACTCCGGCACGAGCGACTGGTGCCGCTTGTCGATGATGTCGCAGACGGCCTGCCCGACCTTGTGGTTCGCGATGACCGGGACGTGCAGGTCGTGGCGGGCGAGCAGGTCGAGCCGGGCGGGCGCGTACCCGTCGTCGGAGAGGCCGCGCTGCACCTCGAGGTGGTCGCCCCAGGCGCACAGTTCAAAGCCGGCGTAGCCCCACCCGGCGGCCTTGGCCGCGAGCGACTCCAGCGGCAGGTCGGCCCACGGGCCGCTGAACAGCAGGACGGGGTGGGGCATGGTTCACCGTGCCTGTCTTCGCCCCAACGGGGCGTTGGGTTGTAGCCCAGCGAACCCAGGGCTTACGCCCTGGGCTATTTTCCGACGCCCCCTTGGGGCGAAGACAATCACCCCAACGGGCCGTCGTCGTCCGCTGGCTTCTTCGGCTCGTCCGGCGTCGGCAGCGACCGGTCCATCTTCGGCTCGTCCGGTTTCAGCCTCGGCTCCGGCTCCGGTTGCGGCGGCGGTACCGGCGGGCTGACCACCCGCGGCGGCAGCGGGCTGACCGGCACCGGCGTGCTGACCACCACCGGAGGCGGCGGCGGGTTGAACGGCAGCGTCGCCGGCGGGGGCGGGCTGAACACCACGGGCGGCGGGGCCGGGGGCGGCGAGATCACCGTCAGCGGGGTCGTGCCGTTCGCGGGCGGCGGCGGGGCCGAGGCCAGCTTCGGCGGGGCCAGCGGTGCCTCCGGTTCCTCGTCCTCGAACACCTCGTCCAGTTCCGCCTCGTCCACCTTCTTCCGCATCAGGAAGTAGATCATCGTCGCCGCCGACCAGAAGAAGCTGTAGCTGAACCCGAGCATCATCAGGAACGCGAGCGTCAGCCAGAAGCACACGATCCCCGCGCCCCACGAGTTGTACCACCAGAACTCGTTCTTGTTCGCCGCGTAGGCGTCCGGGTTCACCGGCTTGTGAACCATCACCTGCCGGATCGCCTTCGACGGGTCGTTCGTCTCCTTGCCGTCGCGGTCCATGCCGGTCCACTCGCCCCGCACCTCGTACGGGCTGTCCTTGGTCAGCAGCTCCTTCCAGCCGAACGACTCCGGGGCGTAGATGAACAGGTACTCCGGCTT
>JAYUBA010000068.1:0-2738 GCA_043741075.1 Frigoriglobus sp. | reverse complement strand
AGCGCGAGGTAGTCGAGGGCCACGTCGCGCACGTTGTCCGCAAGGATTTGCCGCGCCGGCCGGGCGATGGTGCTCTTGTTCTTCGCGGCCGGCGCGGGTTCTGTCACCACCCCGAGTGGGCCGAAGGTCGTTCCATGCCCCCTTGCCTTATCTGCCCCCTTATTTGTCGCCGCAACGCCCGCTTCCTTCTCCTCGACTTCCTTCAGCGACGTGAGCGCGTGGTAATCCGCGATGAAATAGAAGCACTCGCCGGAATCTTGCCGCTCGATGTGCTGCTCGATCGCACCGAAGTAGTTGCCCAGGTGCAACTTGCCGGACGGCTGCACGCCACTGAGGATACGCGGTCGGTCGGAAACGCTCATCGCCGAAACTCCACAACCCTGGGCTTTTCTTCGAGGGACGGACACGGTTACAGTACGGCCGGTTCAGTCCCGGAACCACGGTACCGGTATGGATGCCCCCCCGCACACGTCCGACATGCACGCGCCGGCCGGCTTCGTCACGGTGCCCGACCCGCGCCGCACCGAACTGCTGCTCGACGCGCTGAAAGCCGCGCTTGCGGCACCGGGCGAACATCGCCTCTTCCGCGCCGGGAAGCTGCCGGGCCTGTTCCCCGCGCGGACCGGCCTCGCGTCCGAAGCCGCGCTCCAGGCGATTCGCGACGGCCTGCTCGAAACGGTCCGCACCGAAACGAAGGGCAAGCTCGTTACCGAGTGGGTGCGGGCGACGACGCAAGCGGTTGGGTTCGTTCACGAGCACGACTCGCCGCGCTCCATCCTGCGCGAACTCAAGGACGTGCTGAACGCCACCCGCAACGGCGTGCCCGCGTTCATGGCAGAAGCGAAAGCCGAACTCGCGGCGCTGTCCGCGAACTTCGAGGCGCGGGCGTCCGCGATGCTGTCCCGCCTCGACGACCTCGCGAAGCGGTGCGAAGCGGCACTGCGGCGCGCCGAAACGACCGGCCCGGCGGTCGCCGAGTCGGTCGCGCGCGTCGTGCCGTGGGCGGTGGACGCGCTCGAATACCTCGACGAGCGGAGCGTTTCCGGCGGAACCGGCGACTGCCCGCTCCCGGAGTTGTTCCACGCGGTGTGCGTGCGGTTCCCGGAGTTGGCGCTGCCCGCGTTCCACGACGGCGTGAAGAGATTGCACGACGTGCGGGCCGTCCGCCTGCTGCCCGCCGGAGAGATTGCCGAGCCGGAGTACGCGGTGGTGGTGGACGGGCGATTGATGTACGCCGCTGGAAGATGAAGAGAGAAGACCAAGCCGCACGATGAACGCAGAGAAAGACACGATCCGAGAAGAAGAGGAGTCGTGTTCAGAACTCCGTCTTTTGTCTGAATCGCGTCTTTCTCTGCGTTCATCGTGCGGCTTCTCTTCTCTGTTCAAAACGGCCATGCACTCCCCAGCACCGCTTTCTGCGCCGCGGTGATGGCGCGGATGCCGGCTTCGCCCAAGTCGAGGAGCGCGTCGAGTTGCTTGCGGCTGAACGTGGCTTCCTCGCCGCTGCCCTGCACCTCGATCAGCTTCCCGCTGCCGGTCATCACGAGGTTCATGTCCACGTCCGCGTCGCGGTCCTCGACATACTCAAGGTCGAGGCGCTCCTCGCCATCCACCAACCCGACGCTCACCGCCGCGACGCTGTCCGTCAGCACGTCCGACACCGGCCCCGTGAGTAGGTGTTTGATCGAGTTGACGGCATCGACGGCCGCGACGAACGCCCCGGTGATGCTCGCGGTGCGGGTGCCGCCGTCGGCTTCGAGCACGTCGCAGTCGATCCAGAGCGTGCGTTCGCCGAGCTTGTCGAGGTTCACGACGGCCCGCAGGCTGCGGCCGATGAGCCGCTGAATCTCGACGCTCCGCCCGTCCACCTTCCCGGCCTTGTCGCGCGGCTTGCGTGTGTTCGTGGAACCGGGGAGCATTCCATATTCGGCGGTGAGCCAGCCCTTCCCCTTTCCGACGAGGAAGTCCGGCACCTTCGGCTCGACGCAGCACGTACAGAGTACGGTGGTGCGACCCATTTTCACGAGCACCGACCCCGGCGCGGGGCGCGTGTAAGCCCGCACGAAGCTGAGTTCGCGGAGCGCGGACGGGGAGCGGTCGTTGGGACGGGGCATCGGCTAAACTCGCGAGATAACCGTGTTCATCCGATCCGCAACTTCCGCGGCATCCAAACCGAGAAGTTGCGCGACAAGTTGACGCCCCTTGAAGCCGGCGGCGGAGTCGATCAATTTCCCGTCAACCCAATGGCCTGCGAGCGGTGGCTGAAAGAACGGGATGCCGGGGAAGAGTTGGGCGAGTTCGTCAGCCGAAGTGAAGGCGTCGATATCCAGAACCTCGACGCGAACGCCGGTATCGGGCGCCTCCTCGATCAGATCAAGCAAGTTCATGTCGTACCCGGACCACGTCGCAACGCCGAGAAGGAGTCGTGAGCCTTGTGCGGACGCGACCTGATCCGGCGTCCGGAGGTGGAACTTCGGGCTGCGTTCCACGAAACCGGGGAACAGCTCACGCCGCCGGTCGCGCGGGGACGCGCCGCCGATCGGACGCGTCGGTTGTCGGAACAGATCGTGGAACGTGTTCATGGCTTCGTGTAATACGGCACGCCGTCGCGAATCCAGTCGCCACCCGGTTTCAGGATACGCTTAACAGTACAGCGCGGGTTCAGATGACGCATTTATGCCGCTGTTTCTTGTGGGACTTGGCGGCCTGAGTGTTGCGCCTCTGGTGGTACCGGAGCA
>JAYUBA010000067.1:0-2740 GCA_043741075.1 Frigoriglobus sp. | reverse complement strand
GAGTCTTCGAGCCGGGTGAGGGGCTTTGAGAGTTTATCCCGCGCCCCGTTAGTCATCGAACAAGTCCTCCTGAGTCGCCTTCATCTTGTCGGTGATCGGCACCTTCGCGTCGTCCACCAGGTCCTTCACCACCGCGGCCGGGGTGCGCTTGCGGAGCCGACTTTCGGGCTTCAGGATGAGCCGGTGCGCCAACACCGGTTGGGCCATCCGCTTCACGTCGTCGGGCAACGCAAAGTCGCGACCGACCACGGCCGCCAGCGCCTGCGCCGTGCGGTACAGCGCGATCGACGCCCGCGGGCTGCCGCCGAGCAGCACGTCCTCGTTGTCACGGCTCGCGTGAACCACATTAAGGATGTACCGCGTCACCTTGTCGTCCACATGAATGCTGCGGATCGCCTCCTGACAGGCGATCACGTCGTCCGCGCTGACGACCGGTTTCAGGTCGTCGATGGGGTGGCCCATCTGCAACCGCGCGAGCATCTTCGCCTCATCCTCCATCGTCGGGTAGCCGAGGCTGAGGCGGATCAGGAAGCGGTCGAGCTGCGCCTCCGGGAGTGGGAACGTGCCCTCCTGGTCAACGGGGTTCTGCGTCGCGATCACCAGGAACGGCGCCTTCAGCACGTACGTCTGGCCGTCCACGCTCACGCGCCGCTCGCCCATCGCTTCGAGGAGTGCCGCTTGCGTGCGCGGCGTCGCGCGGTTGATCTCGTCGGCGAGGAGCGTCTGCGCGAACACCGGGCCGGGGCGGAACTCGAAGTCCGCGGTGCGCTGGTTGAACACGCTCACGCCGGTCACGTCGGTCGGCAGCAAGTCGGGCGTGCATTGCAGGCGCTTGAAGGTACACCCGACGCTCCGCGCCAGCGCGCGGGCGAACATCGTCTTCGCCACGCCCGGCACGTCTTCGAGCAGGATGTGCCCTTCCGAGAAGTACGCCGCGACCGCCAGCGTGATCTGCGGGCGCTTGCCGATGATGACCTTCTCGATGTTGGCGATGATGCGGTTGGCGGTGCCCGCCACGTCGATCGGCATGGAGCGTGTTCCGGTGGATGCGGGTCCGTGTGATCAGGTTACGGGGTGAAGACGCCGCTCGCGGGAAGCGATTCCGGTTTCGCGGCCCGCCGGGCGCGGTATTTCGTGCGGTTCCGATTCGCCGAGGGTAACGCCTTCCCCGTTCCGGTAAAATGCGGCTGTCGTTCCCGTGGAGAACTCTCATGCGCCTCTCACCGCTGCTGCTCGTCGCCGTGTTCGCGCCACTCGGTTGCAACCGCGGCGCTCAGCCCGCGAACGGCGGCGCGAACCCGGCGAACGGCCCGACCGTCGTGAAGGTGGTGCGGCCGGCGCAGAAGCCGGTGCGGTGGGCCATCGAGCAGCCCGCAAGCGTACTCCCGCTCGAATCGACGCCGGTCGTCGCCAAGCTGCCCGGCTACCTCAAGGCCATCGCCCCGGACACGGCCACGATCAAAGCCGGCATCACGCTCCCCGGCGGGCAAACGCCGGTCATCGACATCGGGAGCGTGGTCGAGGCGAACCAGTTGCTCGCGACCGTTCACATTCCCGAACTTGCCGCGGAGCTGGTCGAAAAGCAGGCCATGATCGATAAGGCGAACGCCGAACAGCGGCAGACCGAGCAGGAACGCACCGTCGCCGACAAGCAAATCAAGGCCGCGGAAGAAATGGTGAAGGAGGCCGAAGCCGGCATCGCGCGGGCGGACGCCGACGTGACCCGCTGGAAGGCGGAACTCGATCAGACCAACACGCAGATCACCGGCGGCACGTCGGACGTGCAGACGCGGACCGTGGTGACGAAAAACTGGGAAGCGGCGAAGGCCGCGCGGGCGGAAGCGACCGCGAAGGTCGCCACCGCGGCGGCGGGGGTCGAGGAGCGGAAGGCGCGCCGCGCGCGGGCGCAGGCCGACGTGGACGCCGCCGCGGCCCGCGTGAAGGTGGCCGAAGCGGAGCGCGAACGGGTGAAGGCACTCGACACATACACGCAGGTGAAATCGCCGTTCCCCGGCATCGTGACGGCGCGGCACGTTCACCCCGGCCACTTCCTCCAGCCGGCGGCCGGGATGCACGGCACCGTACTGTTCACGGTCATGCGGATCGACGTGCTGCGCGTGTTCGCCGACGTGCCGGAGGTGAACGCGGCGAAGGCCGGGGTCGGCACGCCGGCCGTGGTGCGGGTGCCGTCGCTCGGCGGGCGCGAGTACCCCGCGACCGTCACCCGCACCACCGGCGTCGTCGATCCCGCGACGCGGACGCTCCGCGTCGAAATCGACATTGAGAATAAGGACGGCCTGCTCAAGCCGGGCGTGTACGCGACGGTCCGCATCAACGCGGAAGCGGCCGACGCGACCGTGCTGCCGGCCGGGTGTGTGCTGCCGGCCGACGAGACGCACTACGTCTATGTGGTCGAAGACGGCAAGGCGGTGAAGTACCGCGTGCAACTGGGCCGCACCGATCCCGGCACGGTACAGGTACTCGGCCGCCGCAAGGCGACCGCGACCGCCGGCGTGTGGGAGAAGTTTACAGGTGCCGAGCAAGTCGTGGTTGGAAATCTGGGCGCACTGATCGACGGGGCCGACGTGAAAGTGGAGTGAGGATGCCGTTACACCTGACCGAAGCGCAACTCAACGAGCCGGTGACGAACTACGTCCGCAGCGACTACACCACGCTGTGCCCGCAGTGGACGGCGGGCGAGGCGCTCGCGCACATGCGCAGCAACCCGCCGCCGGGGCGG
>JAYUBA010000066.1:0-9005 GCA_043741075.1 Frigoriglobus sp. | reverse complement strand
AACGGGAAGACCGAGACGGCGACCGGTGCCGGGCAGGTGCTCACCGGTGCCGCCGGGAACGCGAACACCGACGGTCTCCAGGTGCGGTCCACACTGACCGCCGCCGGGGGCGCCGGCGTCACCGTCACCCAGGGGCTTGCCAGCCGCCTGAACTCCGTCCTCACGAAGTACCTCGATGTCGGCAACGGCCGGTTGAAGGTGCTCGACGACGGGTTCCGCCAGCAGGCCGCGGACATCGAAAAGACCATCACCCGGCAGAACGACACTCTGGCGACCAAGACGGCCGACCTGCAGGCCCAGTTCGCGGCGATGGAGACCGCGGTGAACAGCCTGAAGGGCCTCCAGACCCAGCTCTCGTCCCTCAGCATCCTCAGTTACAGCAAGTAACCCCCGGAACGACCCGCCATGAACCCGTACCAGAAGTACCGCCACCAGGAGGAGCCGATCGGGTGGACCCGGATCGACCTGCTCCTCGCGCTCTACGACAAGGCGCTAGAGCGCCTCGACCGGGCCGAGGCCGCGCTCCGCGCCGGCGACCGGACGACGGCGATCCCGCAACTCGCCAAGACGCAGCTCATCGTCGCCGCGCTGGCCGCCGGGGTGCGGGTCGAAGTGAACCCCGAAGCGAACACCAACGTGCTCCGGCTGTACGAGTTCGTCGCGAACGAGTTGGCGAAGGCGTCGTTCGAGGCGATCGCGAGCGCGCGCATAGTGCTCCGCACGCTCCGCGAGGGGTTCGAGGCGGTCCGCGCCGAGGCGAACGAACTGGAACGCACCGGCCGCCTGCCCACCGCCGACCAACTCCGGATGGTTCACGCCACCGCGTGACCCGCGGCCCTCGCGATTCTGCGGGATTTGTCGGTTGTCGTGATCGCGCCCGGTCGCACCGGCCGATACGTTCGGGGGAACCTTCCGCCCGGACGAGCCGACATGATCCGCGGGATGTACAGCGCCGCGTCCGCCCTCGTGGTGGCTTCCGAGCAACAGGAAGTGATCGCGTACAACCTGGCGAACTCCACGTCACCCGGCTACCGCGAGCGCGGCCTCGTGGTCGAGACGTTCGACCGCGCCCTCGGCCGCGCGAACGAACCCACCGGCGACCTCGTCGGCGCGCGGACCGTTCAGGCGTACCACGACTTCCGGCCCGGCCCCCTCCAGCAGAGCGGCAACCCGTACGACCTCGCGCTCGGCGACCCGGACCGGTTCTTCGTCCTCGCGGGTCCGAACGGCCCGCTCTACACCCGCAACGGCACGTTCTCGCGCACCGCGCAGGGGCAACTCGTCAGCCCCGGGGGGTACCCGCTCCAGGGCGCGAACGGGCCGGTCACGTTCCCGCCGGACGCGGTCCAGGTCACCGTCGCCGGGGACGGCTCCGTCAGCGCCGACGGCACCCCGCTCGGCAACCTCCGGGTCGTGCGCTTCACGAACCCGCAGCAACTCACCGCGGCCGGCCCCACGCTGTACACCGCCCCGCCCGACGCGGGGCCGGCGGCCGCGCCCGGCCGGGTGTTGCAGGGCTTCCGCGAAGGCTCGAACGTGCAACCGGCCGACGCGATGGTGCGGCTCATCATCGGCGCGCGGTACTACGACGCCGCCCAGCGGGCGCTCCGCGCCATCTCCGAGTCGCTCCAACTGAACACCCGGCCGACCGGGTGAGGCTCACAGATTCGGGCTGCTTTGCTTCTGTAGCCGGCCCCCGTGGGGCCGGTGCCCCGGGGTCACAGACCCCGGCTACAGGAACCGAACGACGGATTCGATTCCGGGTGCGCCATGATTAAGGCCCTGTTCACCGCCGCGACGGGCATGAACGCCCAGACCACCGCCATCGACAACACGGCGAACAACATCGCCAACGTGAACACCAACGGGTTCAAGAAGGGGCAGACCGACTTCCAGGATCTGCTCTACATCAACCAGCGCACCCCCGGCTCGGACGCGGCGCAGGGGCTTCAGGTGCCCACCGGCCTACAGGTCGGGAGCGGCGTGCGCGTGGCCGGCATCACGAAGGTGTTCACCACCGGATCGCTCGTCAACACGCAGAACCCGTTCGACGTGGCGGTGGAGGGCGACGGGTTCTTCCAGGTCACGCTCCCCAGCGGCGAGCTGCGGTACACCCGCGACGGCGCGCTGCGGGTGAACGCCCAGGGCAGCCTGGTGACGAGCGACGGGTTCCTGATCTCGCCGCAGATCACGATCCCGCAGGGGGTGGTGTCGGTGTCGGTCGGGTCCGACGGCACCATCTCGGCGCAGAACGCCGGCGCGCTGAACGCGTCCACCAACCTGGGGCAGCTCACCCTGGTCCGGTTCGTGAACCCGGCCGGGCTGAGCGCCGAGGGCCGGAACCTGTTCGCCGAGACCGCGTCGAGCGGCGCGCCGGTCATCGCCACGCCGGGCCAGAACGGCGTCGGCTTCACCCGCCAGGGGTTCCTGGAGCGGTCGAACGTGGACGTGGTGACCGAACTCATCAACCTGATCCTCGCGCAGCGCGCGTACGAGTTCAACACGCGGGCCGTGCGCACCGCCGACAACATGCTCGCCTCGACCACCGACCTCGTGCGGTAGACGCCGCCCGACTCACCCGCGGAGCGCACGGATGCGCCGTTTCACACACCGGTTCGTCGTCGCGGGTTTGACCGCCCTCGCGGTCGCCGCCGCCGCGCGCGCCGCCGACCCGGTGACGGTCGAACTCGCCGGGACCGCCACCGTCGGCAAGTCGGTCGTGACGGTCGGCGACGTGGCGCTCGTCTCCGGCGGGGACGCGGACACCCGCGCCCGCGTCGCCCGCATCGACCTCGCGGAACTCAAGGCGCGCGACCCGGGCGTGACCGTCGGCCGGCGGGCCGTCGAGTACCGGCTCGTCCTGGCCGGGTTCGAGCCGGCCGCGGTGCGCGTGACCGGGGCCGAGCGCGCGACGGTCACCGTCGCGCGGCGGGCCGTGACCCTCGAAGAGGTGACCGCCGCAGCCCGCGCGGAGGTGCTCCGCCCGTTCACGAACCCGGCCGAAGCGGTCGCGGTCGAACTGGCCGTGCCGGTGGTCGTGAAGCTGCCCGAAGTGCCCGCGGACGAGCGGGCCGTCATCACCGCCCGGCCCCGCGGCCGGCCCGGCGCGACCGGGCGCGTGCAGGTGGACATGGCCGTCGCGGTGGGCGGCGAGACGCTCCTGTCGTTCGCGGTTCATCTGGAGGTGCGCCCGGTCGGGCGGCCCGGCGCGGCCGTGGTGCCGGCGGGCGGGGTCGTTCCGCCGGTGCCGCTCGTGGCGGCCGGCGGCACGCAGTTCGCCTCCGCCGAACTCCTGATCCGCCCGCGGCAGCGCGTCGAGATGCGGGTCACCAGCGGCGGGCTGACGGTGACCGCGGCGGGCGAGGCGCAGCAGGCCGGCAAGCTCGGCCAGATCATCCTCGTGCAGAACGTGGACTCGAAGAAGACGGTCTCCGCGCGGGTCACCGGACCGGGGACGGTCGAAGTCGATCTCGGAGGTGCCCCGTGAGACGGTGGACGTTCGCGCTCCTCGCGCTGCTGCTGAGCGCCCTCTCGGTGGGCCGCGCGGACTCGCTGTGGGAGCGCCGCGACCCGCGGTACAGCTTCCTGTTTCAGGACAACCGCGCGCGCAGCGTCGGCGACACGCTCATCGTCACGATCAGCGAGGCGACCGTGGCGAACGACCAGGACGCGCGGAACCTCACGCGCACGACGAGCGGGAGCGGGCAGCTCCAGCTCTTCGACTCCCAGCGCACGCCCGCCGGGGGGGGCGCCGCCGCCGCCTCGGCCCCCGGCAACTCGCTGTTACAGTTCCCCGGTCAGAAGACCGCGATGCAGTTCAGCGGCAGCGCGCAGAGCACCACCAACCGCGTGTTCACCGACCGCATGGCGGTGACGGTGGTGGACGTGATGCCCAACGGCAACCTGGTCGTCGAGGGCTACCGGAGCCGCGTGGTGGCCGGCGAGGAGCGGGTGCTCCGCATCACGGGAATCGCGCGCCCGGCCGACATCGGGGTGGGCAACGTGATCCCGTCCGGTTCGGTCGCCAACTTCCGCATCAGCTACCTCGGCCGCGGCCCCGCGACGCGCACCACCAAGCCGGGCATTCTGACGCGGATCAACAGCGTGTTCCGGCTCTTTTAGGACTGACGAAGGGAAGACTCTTGGTATTTCCCTCTCCCCTTGCGGGAGAGGGCCAAAAGGAATCTGTCTTCATTCGCCATCGGAGTGCCCATGTACCGTCTTCTGATCGCCGCCGCCGTACTCGTCGTGACCACGTCCCAGGCGCGCGCCCAGGTGCGGATCAAGGACGTGACCGACGTGTCCGGGGCGGGCAGCAACCAGTTGTTCGGGTTCGGGCTGGTGGTCGGGCTGGACGGCACCGGGAGCCGGAGCACGTTCACGCAGGACGTGGCCGTGCAGATGCTCCAGCGCATGAACACCACCACGCAGATCTTCAGCCAACTCCCGGCCGAATCGGTGATCCGCTCGACCAGCATCTCGGCCGTGATCGTGACGGCCGAGATCGGGCCGTTCGCCCGCAAGGGGAGCCGGCTCGACGTGACCGTGTCGGCCATCGACGACGCGCGGAGCCTCCAGGGCGGCACGCTCATCTTCACCCCGCTCCGCGGGGCCGACGGGAACGTGTACGCGCTGGCCCAGGGCGCGCTCTCCATCGGCGGGTTTTCCGTCACCGCGGGCGCGGGCGGGGGCATCCAGAAGAACCACCTGAACGTCGGGCGCATTCCGGGGGGCGGGAGCATCGTGAAGGAGGCGCCCGGCGAACTGGTCCGCGACGGCAAGGCGGCGCTGCTCCTGAAGGAACCGGACCTGAACACGGCCCGCGCGATCGCGAAGGTCATCAACGAGCGGTACCCGAACACCGCGACCGCGGCCGACCCCGGCGCCGTCACCCTGTGCCAGCCCGCCGACCCGAACAAGTCGCCGACCCAGTTCCTCGCGGAGGTCGGCCTGTTGGAGGTCCGCCCGGACGTACCGGCCCGCATCGTCATCAACGAGCGCACCGGGACCGTGGTGGCCGGCGAACACGTCTCCATCTCCACCACCGCGGTGGCCCACGGGAACCTGTACATCGGCGTCTCGATCAACCCGATCATCTCGCAACCGCCGCCGCTCTCCGGCGGCGCGACGGTGGTGGTCCCGCGGACGCAGATCTCCGGCAGCGAGCAGCAGGCGCGGCTCATCACCTTGCCCAAGGCGACGACGGTCGCAGAGGTCGCGCGGGCGCTGAACGCGCTGGGCGTCACCCCGCGCGACCTGATCGCCATCTTCCAGACGATGAAGAAGGCCGGGGCACTGCACGCGGAACTGATCATCGAATAACGGAAGCCTCACAGGGCGCAAGCCCCGTGACGCGACGGTGACGGCGCTGGAGCTTTTCCCACGGGAGAAATCTATGTTCGGGGCAGAAGGAATTTCGACCGCGGCCACACTCCCGCAGCCACTCGCGACGAAACCGGGTGCTACGGTCAAGGGTGCGGCCGACGCCCGCCTGAAGGACATGGCGAAGGAGATGGAGGCCACCTTCCTCTCCATGCTGCTGAAGGAAATGCGGCAGACCCTGGAGCCGGACGGCGGGCTGTTCCCCGGCGACTCCGGCGACGTGCAGGGCGGGCTGTTCGACCTGTACATGAGCAAGCACTTGGCCGACGGCGGCGGCGTCGGGCTGGCCTCCGCACTCGTGCGGCAGATGCAGGCCACCGGCGCGCCGAAGACACCCTACACCACCGATGCACTCCCACCACCCGCACCAACAACTTCTGGCACCGCTCCTCCGGCACCTCGGAAGTGAGGAGGCGCTGCTCCGCGACGCGCTCGCGGGCGCCACGGAGGTTCACGCGGCGCTGCGCCGGGGCGACCTCGCCGGCGCGCTCGCGGCCACCGCGCGCCAGGCGGCGACGGGCACCGCGCTCGGCGACGCGGCAGCGGTTCGCACGGCTTCCGCAACCGCCCTCGCGCGGGAACTGGGGATTTCTGCGGACGCGCCGACGCTCGCCGCGCTCGCCGCGAAACTCCCCGATCCGCTGGCGGTTGTCGTGCGCGCGGCCCGCGACCGGCTCGCGGCCGTGGCCGCCGATCTGACCGCCGTTCAGGCCCGCAACGCAAATCTCGTCGGCCACCTTCGATCATTCTTCCGTGGCGTCCTTTCCGAGTTGACGGCCCCAGGCGCCCCGCTCCGGTACGGGCCGTCGGGCGGCCGGTTGGAACCCGCCACGGGGGCAGCGGTCCAGGCGCGCGGATAACCTCATGAACGCCTTCCCGATCGGCACGTCGGCCATCTCCACCGGCCAGCGCGCCCTCGACCTCATCGGCCAGAACCTCGCCAACGCCACCACCCCCGGCTACCACCGGCAGGCGGTCAACCTGGTGAGCCGCGTCACCGGCGGGGTGCAGGGCACCGGCGTGGACGTGGCGAGCATCACCCGGTACACCGCGGCCCCGGTCCGCACCGCCATCCTCACCGGCAACGCCGCCCAGGGCGCGCTCGATGCGCGGCTCGACACCCGCCGGCAGATCGAGAGCACCCTCGGCACCGGCACGGGCGGCATCGCCGACGGGATCAACAGCTTCTTCAACCAAGTGGAACAGCTCACCAGCCGGCCCGACAGCACCGCCGCGCGGCGCCCGATCGTCGCCGCCGCCGCGGACATCGCCCGCCAGTTGAACTCCGCCGCGACCGACATCGACCGCCTCCGCAACGACATCGGCACCCAGATTCCCGCGGCCGTCGCGCAGGTGAACGACCTCGCCGCCCGCATCGCCGACTTCAACACCCGCATCTCCATCCGCGAACAGCAGGGCACCCAGGCGAACGACCTGCGCGACCACCGCGACGGGCTGGTGAACGACCTGTCGAAGCTGATCGACATCAGGACCGTGGAGCAACCGTTCGGCGTGGTGAACGTGATCGCCTCCGGGGCCGCGGTCGTGGTCGGCGAGTTCCCGAACGCGTTCCAGGTCGCGGCGAACCCGTCGGGGGCCTTGGTCGTGACGCAGAGCGGTTCGGCGCAGCCGGTCGCGTTCACGTCCGGGAGCCTCGGCGCGAACCTCCAGGAGTACAACACGGACATCCCGGCCACGCGGGCGCGGCTCGACGACCTCGCCGGCGAACTGGTCCGTCAGGTGAACGCGGTTCAGGCCACCGGCATCGGGCTGGGCGGGCCGCTCGCCACGACGACCGGCACCGAGAGCGCCACGTCGCCGACGGTGCCGCTGAACGCCGCGGGCCTCCCGTTCCCCATTTCGGCCGGGCAACTCACCGTCAGCGTGACGGACGCCGCGACCGGCAACCGCACGAACACGACCCTCAGCATCGACCCCGCGACGGACACGCTCCAGTCGCTCGCGACCGCGCTCGGCGGCATCGCGGGCCTCACGGCGTCGGTCAACTCGCCGGGCAACACGCTCACGATTCAGGCGCAGGCGGGGTTCGCGTTCGACTTCGCGGGGCGCGACACGAACCCGCCCGGCGGCGGCGCGGTCGCGAACCCGGACAGTGCCGGCGTACTCGCGGCGCTGGGCGTGAACGGCCTGTTCACCGGCTCGACGGCGACCGGAATCGCGGTGCGGCCGGACATCGTGGCCGACCCGAACCGGCTCGCGGCGTCGCGCACCGGGCAACCGGGCGACGGCACGAACCTGGAGCGGCTCGCGGCGGTCCGCGACAAGGCGGTGATCGGCGGGCGCACGCTCACCGACGAGTTCGCCGATCAGGCTTCGGCCGTGGGCACCGACGTGAAGGGGTTGGGCGACCGGCAGACCGCCCAGGCCGGGGTGCTGCAGAGCCTGTCGGCCCAGGAACAGTCCGTCACCGGGGTGGACACGAACGAGGAACTCGTTCACCTGCTCGACTACCAGCGCCTGGTTCAGGGGGCGTCGAAGTACCTGTCGGTGGTAAACGCCGCGCTCGACGAAGTCATGAACATCATCAGGTAAGGCGGAGGACCGTCGTGAACGTCCGCGTGACCGGCCAGACCCAAACGAACAACGCGATCGCGTACATGCGCGCGCGGGGCGCGGACCTGGCCAAGTACCAGGACCAGGTGTCGTCCGGGCTGCGGGTGACGCGCCCGTCGGACGACCCGGCGGCGTTCCCGGCGCTGAGCCGGGCGAAGGCCGCGTCGCAGCGGCTCGCCGCGTACTCGCAGAACGTGGACGATTCCACCTCCGTGCTGAACGCGAGCGTGAGCACCCTCCAGGACGTGAACGACCTGTTGGTGAAGGCGCGGCAGCTCGCGCAGCAGGGGGCCGACGCGAGCACCGGGAGCGACCCGACGGCCAACGAGTCGCTGGCCGTGGAGGTGGACGGGCTGATCGCCCGGGCGCTCGGCGACGCGAACGCGCGGCCGGACGGCAAGGCGCTCTACGCCGGCACCGCGATCGGCACCACGCCGTTCCGCGTCGCGACGACCGACGCCCAGGGGCGGCCGGCGACGATCGCCTACGACGGGTCCGCCGACCGGGCGCGGGCTCTCACCGGCCCGGCGCAGACCACGGACACCCGGTACACCGGCGGCGAGGTGTTCCAGAAGCCCGGCGCGGACGCGTTCCAGGCGCTCATCGCGCTGCGCGACGACCTGCGGAACACCGCGCTCGTCGGCCCGGCCCGGTCGCAGGCGCTCAACCAGCGCCTCGGCGACCTGGACGCGGCCCGCAGCGCGGTCGGCGACGTGACCGCCGAGCAGTCGTCGAACCTGGCGACGCTCGAGTCGATTTCGAGCCTGACCGGCAACGTGAAGCTCACCACGGACGAGCGGGTCGGCCAGTTGGAGGGCACCGACTACGCCGAAGCGGTGGTGAAATTGAAGGAGCAGGAGGCCGCGCTTCAGGCGATCTACGCCACCACCGCCAAGCTCCTCCAGCCGGGGCTGCTCGACTTCATCCGATGACCCTTCGGAAATGACGCGGTTGTTTCGCCCTCTCCCGCAAGGGGAGAGGGCCAGACAAAGCGCACCCCGTGTGATTTGGTTTTGCCCTCTCCCCTTGCGGGAGAGGGTGGCGGCGCT
>JAYUBA010000065.1:0-2743 GCA_043741075.1 Frigoriglobus sp. | reverse complement strand
GCACAGGGGGCTTACGCCCCCCGCTCAGAACTCCCCTTCCCCTCCCCCATGCCGCCGGTGTATCACGTCGCCGTCACGCACGGGGGTTCCGAATGCTTCGCTCCGCTGTTCTCGCCGCCGCCATCGTTCTCGTCGCGCCGCGGGCCGACGCCTGCACCTTCTGCGGCGACAACGTCCGCACCAAGCCGACGCTGCGGATGCAGTACGCGCAGGCGAAGGCCGTGCTGTACGGCACCCTCAAGAACCCGCGGGTCGATCCGAAGACGGACGAGGGGTACACCGACCTGCACCTCTCCGCCGCGCTGAAGGACGACCCGGTTCGCGGCAACCAGAACGTGCTCGTGCTCCGCGCGTACCTGCCCGTCATCGGCGACACGCCGGCCGCGTACCTCGCGTTCTGTGGCGTCGCCAACGGCAAGCTCGACGCCGCCTTCGGCGTCCCCGCGACGCCCGCGGTGGTCGAGTACCTCAAGGGTTCGGCCAAGCTCGACGCCACCGACTGCGCCGCGTGCCTCGCCTACTTCTTCAAGCACCTCGGTTCCGCTGATGCCACGGTCGCGGCCGACGCGTTCGTGGAGTTCGCCCGCGCGACGGACACCGACATCGCCAAAGCCGCGAAGCACTTCGACCCGGCCGCGCTGCGGAAGCTGATCGCCGACGAGAAGACGCCCGGCGAGCGACTCGGGGTGTTCGCGTTCCTCCTGGGCGTGAGCGGTGGCCCCGCGGACGCGGCGTTCCTCGGTGGCCTCTTGAAGCAATCGCCCCTGTCGGAGCGCGTCCGCGATTCGTTCGGCGGGTTGCTCGCGGGTTACGTGCTGCTCGTCCCGAAGGACGGCTGGGCGTTCACCGCGGCCGTGCTGGGCGACGACAAGTTGTCGTATTCGGTGCGGCTGTCGAGCATCAACACCGTGCGGTTCCTCCAAGCAACTCGTGGCGCCGACAACAAGGCGGAAGTGCTGAAGTGCTGCGCCGCACTGCTGCCGCACGGCGACTTCGCGGATCAAGCGATTGAAGACCTGCGCCGGTGGGGCTACTGGGAGCTGAGCGCGGACGTGTTCGCACAGTTCGCGAAGCCGACGCACGCGGCGCCGATCGTCCGCCGGTGCATCGTTCGGTACGCGCTCAGTTGCCCGAACGACGACGCGAAGCGGTTCGTCGCAAGCGTGAAGCAGACCGACCCGAAGCTCGTAGCGGCCGTGGAAGAGATGCTGAAACTATTCGACCCCGTGAACCCGAAAAAGTAGCCGTGATAATCCTTCCCAATCCGCAGTTCAACGTGTCGCCCGAAGTGCCCGTGGCCGTGCCGGCGGACTGGCTCGCGGTCGGCGTGTGGGCCGACGAGCCGTACAGCGGCGCGTCCGCGCCCTTCCTCGCGCGGCTGCGCGACGCGGGCGACTTCGCCGCCAAGCCGCTCGAACTGCTCCCCGTACTGAACCCGCCCGGCATCGCGGCCGAGCGCCTCCTCTTCGTCGGCCTCGGCAATCGCGGCAACGCGAAGCGGGCCACGCTCCACGACGCCGCTTCCGCGGCAGCGAGACACGTCACCGGCAAGAAGATCGGCACACTGGCGTTCGCGGTGCCCGCGCCGGAGTGGACGCTCGCGGTGGGCGTCGGGCTGGCGCAGGGGTGCCAGGGGCCGGGGATTCGCAAGTCCACGCCGACGCGGTTCGCCCCGCACCAACTCCTGCTCGTCGGCGGGAACGCGGCCGACTTGCCCCGCGTGCGCGCCGAGGCTCGTGCGCTGTGGCTGGCACGCGAATTGGTGAACATGCCGCCGTGCGACCTGTATCCGGAAACGTTCGCGGTCGTCGCGGCCGACGCCGGGCGCCTGAGCGGTTTCGAGGTCGAGGTGTGGGACGAGTCGCGCATCGCGGCCGAACGCATGGGTTCGCTGCTGGCGGTGGCGAAGGGTTCCACGCGGCCGGCGCGGCTCGCGATCCTGCGGTACACCGGGAACCCCGGCGGGCCGGTGCTGGGCCTCGTCGGCAAGGGCGTCACGTTCGATAGCGGCGGCCTCTCGCTCAAGCCGAACGACGGCATGGTGGACATGAAGTGCGACATGGCCGGCGCCGCCGCGGTCCTGGCCGGCGTGCAGGCCATCGCAGAGTTGAAGCTGCCCGTCAACGTACTCGGCGTACTCGCGCTGGTCGAGAACATGCCCAGCGGGAACGCGGTGAAGCTCGGCGACGTGCTCACCGCGCGCAACGGCAAGACCATTGAGGTGCTGAACACCGACGCCGAAGGCCGGCTCATCCTCGCCGACGCGCTGTGCTTCGCCGCCGAGCAGACCGACCGCCTCGTGGACTTCGCCACGCTCACCGGCGCGTGTCTGGTCGCGCTCGGCACCGAAACGTCGGGCCTGATGACCAACGACGACGCCTGGGGCGACGCGATCCTCGCCGCAGTGGCGCGGGCCGGCGAGCGGGCGTGGAAGCTGCCGATGGACGCGAGCTACGACGGCCTCATCAAGAGCAAGGTGGCGGACATGCGGAACACCGGCGGCGGGCGGTGGGGCGGGGCCATCGCCGGCGGCAAGTTCTTGGAGCAGTTCGTCGGCGGCGCGAAGTGGGTTCATCTGGACATCGCCGGCCCCGCGTGGGCGGAAGCCGAGTCCGCCGCGCAGGACGCCGGCGGCACCGGCTGCATGGTGCGGAGCATCGTGGAGATGGCGCGCGCGTTTCCGGCGAGCGGCGGGGCGTAAGCCCGCCGGTGTTTTGGATCGTGAAGCACCGGCGGGCTTACG